>CAYGOX010000003.1:39909-41121 GCA_964351485.1 uncultured Halioglobus sp. | reverse complement strand
CAGCTTCCAGTCGTAGGTGGTGGTGTCACTGGCGGCGCGTGCCCGGGCGATATCCCAGGGCATGTTCCGCGGCACGGTGTTGGCGAGCCAGCCGTCGTGGTAGATGCCGCGATTGCCCAGCACCTCGTAGTACTGGGTCGTGCGCCGAGAGGCCGCTTTCGCATCGGTAAAGCTGTACAGCATGCTCTCGCCCTCGATCGGCTGCTGTTCGACACCGTCGACGTGGGTCGGCGCCGGGATGTTGGCCGCTTCGAGGACGGTGGGCAGGATGTCGATGACGTGGTGGTACTGGTCCCTTATCTTGCCCGCGCGCTTGATCATTGCAGGCCAGGAGACGACCAGGCCGTTACGTACACCGCCCAGGTGTGACGCTACCTGCTTCACCCAGGGGAACGGTGTGCCCGTCGCCAGCGCCCAGCCGACCGGGTAGCCGAGGTAGGTTTGCGGGCCGCCGAGCAGATCGAGATTGTCTGCGAGCCATTCCACATCCACCGGCAGTTCGCCATCGCTGCCGGACAGGTGCGCCAGTTCGTTCAGGGTACCGTGGTGCCCGCCCTCCCCGGATGAGCCATTGTCACCCTGGATAAAGAGAATGAGCGTATTGTCGCCAAGCCCCATGCGCTCTATCTCGGCGACCAGGCGGCCGAACTGGGCGTCCTGGTAGCTGAGCATGGCGGCGAACACTTCCATGTAGCGCGCGTAGACCTTGCGTTGAGCGTCCGAGAGGCTGGACCAGGCTGGAATTTGTTCGGGTCTCTGCGCCAGCTGAGTGTTTTTTGGGACCAGTCCCATGGATTTCTGGCGAGCGAGAATTAGCTCGCGCTCTGTGTCCCAGCCATGGTCGAACTTGCCTCTGAAACGTGCAATCCAGTCGGCCGGCGCCTGCAGGGGCGCATGAGCGGAGCCCGGCGCAAGATAGATAAAGAACGGCTTGCCGGGCGCGCTGCCCTGCTGGTTGTGGAGCCAGGTAATGGCGTGGTCAATCAGATCGCGGTCCAGCAGGTAATCTTCGGCCCTGCCCCGGCTGTCCACGGCGCTGGTGCCATCGAACAGCGCGGGCTCCCACTGGTTGGTATCGCCCGAAACAAAGCCGTAGAAGGTTTCGAACCCGCGCCCGGTCGGCCAGTGAATGAAGGGGCCTGCCGGTGAGCGGTCTGCGACCGGGACGTTGTGATCCTTGCCGAACATCGCCGTGTTGTAGCCATTGTCGCG
>CAYGOX010000003.1:33349-39899 GCA_964351485.1 uncultured Halioglobus sp. | reverse complement strand
CGCGCAGAATACGGGCGATGGTAGCGGCGCTGCGGGGAATGCGCGTGGTATAGCCCGGGTATGGCGAGGCGACATCGGCCAAGAACCCCGTGCCCACACTGTGATGATTGCGGCCGGTGAGCAAGGCCGCCCGCGTCGGCGAGCAGATGCCGGTGGTGTGGAAACGGTTATAGCGCAGTCCTCGATTCGCCAGGCGGTCCAGGCTGGGTGTCGGCACAGAACCGCCGAAGGTGCTGGCTGCGGCAAAGCCGACGTCGTCGGTCATCACCAGCACGACGTTGGGGGCGTTGTCAGGCGCTTTCAGCCGAAGGGGATAGAAGGCCGTCGATTGATCCTCAGTGGGCCCGAGTTGGCCGCTGAAGGCTTCTGGCACCGGTGGCAGTGTGTCGCGCGATGGTACGGTCTGGGCAGTCGCGGCGCTCGCGGCGGCCACGAGTAACATGCTGAATGTTCTCGCGACAAACGTTCTTATTGTTCGGTGTTGTCTCACGCGGATTCCCTGTTGCAATTGATGCCGGCGACACCGGCGAATTAAGTAAACTGTCCCCGGAATTCGCCCCGGAATTCGCCGGGGGTCTGGCCGGTCCAGCGCTTGAAAGCGCGGGTGAAGGCGCTGGGTTCTGAAAAACCCATCATATAGGCGATTTCGTGGATCGGTGTGCCCAGTGATTCCAGATGATACACCGCCAGGTCGCGCCGAACACTTTCGCGAATCTCGGAAAAGGTGCTGCCCTCACTCTTCAGGCGGCGGCGGAGAGTGTCGGTGCTGCAGGCCATCTGGTCGGACAGGCATTGCAGCGTGATCTCGGTACCGGCGTCCGCAGACTGCAGCCTGCGCCGGACCTGCGCGGTCAGGCTGTCATCGACTCGCTGCACTGTCATCAGGTGTGGCAGGTTCCTGACAAATGCCGGGACATCGGCCGGCGACTTCATCACAGGCAACGCGAGAAAGCGGCGGTTGAACTCGAAACTGTTCTGCGGGTGACCGTAATAGTGTCGGCAGGAAAACATATCGCTGGAATCGTCAGGATCTGCGGGTGCGTCGAAGGTAAAGCACACGCGGTCGAGCAACAGGGGTTTGTCTATCAGCCAGCTGGCAAGGCGTACCATCAGGAACATCAGCCAGGTGATGAACGCGCTGCGGTCCAGCTCGCTCTCGTCGCAAAAGACGGTTGTTATGCGGACCTGGTCACCCTCGACCGAGAGCGAGGTCCGCTGGTCCAGATGGACCATGCGCCAGAAGCGAATCCAGCGATCGAAGGCCTCGCCCAGCGTGCGACTGGTGATGCATGCGTGTATCCACATCTCCATGCCGCCCGGGGGCGTGGGTCGCTCCAGGAAACCGAGCGTCTCGTCCTCCAGCGTGGTTGAGATGGTGGCAATCAAGTCACCGATATTACTTTTGGGAAAGCGCCCTGCCGGGTTGTCCAGTTCATCCGGTGACACGCCCAACTGTCGCAGTATGAGTGCCGGCGCCACGCCCCGTTGCCGGCAGCCGGCCAGGAGGGCATTGACCGTACCGATGTGAACAGAGGTTCTCTGCCCCACCCCGACTCCCTGTCGTAAACGCTGAGTCCTGAAAAGCTAAACATTTTGCTGCCCAGGGTCAATGTGTTGCCATTTTCGGTCATGGCACGTCCAAGCCAGCGGCGCATACTTCGGGTTAGAATGCAGCGACACGAGCCGATAATTATTACAAGGGCCGCACCATGACTCACTCCGGATACCGTCGTTTCCCCTGCGCAGCCACCCTCCTGTTGGGTAACACACTCCTGGTGCAGGGGGCCCTCGCCCAATCGGGCCCTGTCCTTGAAACCGTGATCGTCACCGCGCAGCGGATTGAACAGTCCGCCAATGAGGTGGGCATGGACATACAGACCATCACTGGCGCGCAGATGGACCGATTGCGGATCACGGACGTGGAAGACATTACCGCTGTGATTCCTGCCTTTACCGTCAGCCAAAGCTATCAGGGTGTACCCACCTATACCCTGCGCGGCATTGGCTTCAATACGATCAACCTGTCGGCCAAGTCCACGGTCGGAACCTACATGGACGAGGTCGCGCTGCCCTACCCGGCGCTCAACGCCGGGCCGATTTTTGATCTGCAGCGCATCGAGGTACTGAAAGGCCCCCAGGGTACCCTCTTCGGCCGCAATACCACCGCCGGGCTGATCAACCTGGTTACCAACAAACCGACGGATGATTTCGAAGCGATGGTGCGGGTTGAACTGGGCAATTACGAGACGGCCAATCTCGAAGGCGCCGTCAGCGGCCCGCTCACGGACACGGTCGGCGCCAGGCTGGCCTTTCGTACCGAGTACAGCGGCGAGGGCTGGCAGGAATCCAACACCCGCGGAGAAAAGCACGGCGAGGTGGATCGACAGGGTTTACGCCTGGCACTGTCCTGGCAGCCAGCGGAGGAAACGCTGGTGGAGTTTTCGTACAACTGGTGGCAGAACCAGTCGGACATGCTGGTCGCGCAGTCGATCGGGCTGACACTCTCCACCACGGGAAGCGCTTTTAACGCCCCCGGACTGCTGGAGTACCTTGACACTTACGTACCGGACAGTAACAGCGATGCCGACTGGGCGCCGCGCGAGCGCTATAGCCAGGATATCGGCACTGGCCTTGGCGTGGATGATGACATCGCCGAAGACAGCCGCCTGCATGCACTGAAGTTGCACGTGGCCCACGAGTTCAACGAGTCCCTGCGACTGGTTTCGCTCACTGGTTACCAGGATATGGTCCGGGATGGACTCACCGACTTCAGCGGGGCGCCCTGGGAGCTGCTGCTGCAGGATCTGCATGGCACTATCGAGAGCATTTCCCAGGAACTGCGACTGGAAGGTGAGCGCGAGGGCGTCAACTGGCTGCTGGGCGCCTACTACGTCAATGACGAGTTGCTCGATTCCAACCGCACCCTGCTCGGTGAAAACGCCAACGTCGGACTGGTCCGTTTCGGCACCACGCAACTGCTCGGCACGCCGTTCAATACCCGCGGCTATACTGCGCAGCAAGCCAGCGAGGCCTTTCGCACGTTCCGCGACGTCGCCGATATGGACGTCACCTCCTGGAGCGTTTTCGCCAACGCCGACTGGGAATTGCGCGAGAACCTTTCACTCACCACCGGCATCCGCTACACCGAAGATGAGCAGGATTACGCCGGCTGCTCCCGCGACTTCAACGGCAACATGCTGCCCAACGTCAACATCGCCAACCGGGCGCTGTTCCTGCAAAACTATGGTGTGCTCGCTGACGAAATCAGCGAGGGCGAGTGCAACACCTTTCACATCGAAACCGGTGAATTTGGCATCGTTGAGTCAAAGCTGGAGGAAGACAACCTCGCCTGGCGCCTGGCGTTGAACTGGTGGCCGCGCGAAGATTTCCTGCTGTACGGCTCGATTACCCAGGGCGCCAAATCGGGTGAAACTCCGGTCAACCCGGCTAACATCGCCTTCCAGAACCGGCCGGTAACGCAGGAGGAAGTATTGGCCTATGAACTGGGTATCAAGGCCACGCTGTACGACGGCCGCGTACAGGCCAACGCGTCAGCCTTCTACTACGATTACAAGGACAAGCAGTTAGCGGTCCTGTTTGCCGACCCCATCTATACCGTGCTGCCACGGCTCGACAATATTCCCGATTCAGAGGCCTATGGACTCGACGCGGAAGTCTCTGTCGGCGTCACCCACTACCTGACTGCCATTGCGGCAGCCACATTCCTCAAGACAGAAATCGGTGAGTACGAGGGCGTCGACTTCAGCGGTGATACCGTACAGTTCGAGGGCAGCGAATTCCTGTTCAGTCCCGACACGTCTGCCAGCCTGACTCTCTTGTACGCCAGGCCGCTGAGCGATGGCATCGGACTGATCGGTAGCCTGAACAGCCGCTACCAGTCCAAATCTCACGCCGACCTGGCCGGGTCCGACGAGTTCGAGATAGACGACTACGCCCTGCTCAACGCCTCTATCGGTCTGCAGAGTCTCGATGGACGGTGGGAAGCCTCGCTGTGGGGCAGCAACCTCACTGATGAGTACTACTGGCTGACCGTGACACAGAACGCGAACACCACTATTCGATTCCCCGGTCGCTCCCGTACCTGGGGTGCAACACTGACGTATCGCTTCTGATGGCGACTACGCGGCTGACACGCGATTCCGCCGGCGAGGCGAGCAAGCCCTCCAGCCCGGTCATGGATTTCACGCAGCCGGCCGGCGAGCCCGCGCTGATTGGCGCCGACTCAGTCTCCTGGCGCGTGTTCAAGAACCCGGTGGCGCTGTACATCGGCGGGATCACCGCGGTGCTTCTGGAACTGGCCGAACCGAGGGTGCGCACCGGCGTCTGGGAGCACACGACCTTTCGTACTGATCCGTTACCGCGAATGCAGCGCACGGGGCTGGCGGCCATGGTGACAGTCTACGGCCCGAAGAGTGCAGCGGAAAAAATGATTGCCGGTATCACACGCCAGCATGCAAAGGTCCGGGGAGAAACGCCCGAGGGGCAGTCCTACCATGCGCTGGAGGGCGAACTGATGGACTGGGTGCAGGCGACGGCGTCGTATGGCTTCCTGCAGGCGTATCACCGGTTTGTCAGGCCGCTGTCACAGGTGGAGCGCGACCGGTTTTACCAGGAGTCGCAGGCCGGCGCCCGGCTCTACGGCGCGCCGGATTCGCCGACGTCTGAAGCAGAACAGGTCGCCCTGTTCGAACGCATGCAGCCCCTGCTGAGAGATCATGCGATCGTGCACGAATTTATCGATATTATCGGGCGAACACATGCCCTGCCCTGGCTGCTGCGGCCGTTGGAGTCAGCCTACCTGCGTGCGGCCATCAGCCTGCTCCCGGCGCCTGTGCGCGCGCGGCTGGGGCTGGAATACCGGGGCGTACTCCGGCCCTGGGATCGTCGACTGATCGTCGCCAGTGGGCGCCTGTTCGATCGGCTCAAGCTCCGCAGCGCTCCCCCGGCACAGGCCTGCGTGAGATTGGGCCTGCCGGCCAACTACCTCTACCGACGGCCTGCATAACGGTTCGTCGCCGCAGCGCTATTCCCCTTCCAGCAATGCGTCGTTCAGGCTCCGGGTCTGCACATCCACCACGAACGCCGGCGTCGCCCTGAAAAAGTATTGGGTGGACAGTGAGGTACAGCGGCCGGTTTCCGGGTCCGGATCGCCATCCGCCAGGCGATACATGGCCTCATAGGCGCCGTTACACGTCCGGTTCATCGCGCTGGCGGCGAGTGTGGCCAGGTTGACCAGCATCTCGGGGTTGGCAGGCTCGCCCTTGTCGTTGGTGGCGCTGCGAAAGCCATACTGGAGATCGTAAAGGGCATCGACGGGCGTGTAGCCGGCGAGGTAACCCTCCATCACTCCCTCGTCGTCGATCCGTGCCTGCAATCGGGCGTGATTGATCGGACGTTCCAGGTGCAGCCCTGCGACGAGCCAGTGGAAGCGAACGTTGACCGGCTCCGTGGTCAGGACCCCGTCGACAATCTTCCCGCGCGTTGTCGCCCGAAACCGGGCATCCTGATCCGCGGCGTAGGTGGCGTAGGGTATCGGTTCCCGACGCGCGCTCATGACAATCGGGTCGGCGTTGGCATAGATACCGACCTCGACACTGTCGTCATTGTCGTAGTCATCGATGCCCTTGATCTCGATCAGCACGCCCCAGCCACCTTCGAGCATGGTGTTCTCAAGCGCTTCCTGCTGCGGCGGCAGCCAACCCTCAGCCGAGAAGGACTCTTCAGTAGACGGATTGCCACTGCAGCCGGTGAGCCTCAGGTACTGGTTGTCGATACCGGTTACACCGTCGATGCCGGCAAAGTCGTTGTGGGCGCAGCTTCCGGGTGCGCCGGAGTCTTCCTGTCGTGAGTGCTTTCCATCCAGGTCAATTCCGTAGGAAATGACCGCGCGATCGTCCATGGTCTTGAAATGGGGGTCGCTGGCAAGCTCAGGATGTGCACACAGGTTTTTACCCTCGAAGTGCGCAAGCTTCACACCGCCGGCGCCTGCGCGCACGGCATAGGCTTTGTCGCCCTCTCCTTCGCGCTTCCTGCCTTCGGGGGTTTGTTCAAAAATTTGTCGATAACCCAGGGAGCGTCCTTCAGGACAGGCAGAAAAGCCGCGCGCCTTGGCGCTGCCCCATTCGTGCACGACAAAGCCGGCCGACTCACCGTCCAGTGCAGCGACGCCGACCGTTAGCAGGCAGCCGAGTGCGGCGATCAATCCATGCGATTTAGTCAAAACGCTTTCTGACCCCCAATTCGAACAGGCGGCCCAGCGTGCTGCCGTTGATGTATCCGTTGTTGTTCAGGCTGACGGTGTTGGTGTTGCGGTATTCCGGCGGATCCTCGTCAAACAGGTTGTTGACGTTGAATACGATGTCCATGTTGGAAAAGAAGCCCTCTCCCTGCAGGTCGTAGCGAACAAACAGGTTGAATACGTCAAAGGAATCCACGTCGTCCTGCTCGGGAACACCTATGGGAGCGCCCAGGTCATAGCCGTGCGAGTGATTCCAGGTGACTTCGGCGCGCCACTGGTCGGCAGACAATC
>CAYGOX010000003.1:17206-33339 GCA_964351485.1 uncultured Halioglobus sp. | reverse complement strand
GGTCGATTTGAAGCGGCTGTAGTCCGTTTGCAGAACATTCGTGAACTCTGCGCCGGCCACCGCGTTCTGTTCTCTGTTCAGCACGTAGCTGGCATTGAGCCTGAAATCAAACGTGCCCCACTGCGTATCGCGGGAATAGTACGTGGCAAGATCCAGACCGTCGGTGTTGAAATCGCCGGTGTTGTTTTTGCGCCCGTCGGTGAGGATGTACACGCAGTCCGGTTGCGGCGTGCAGGTGCCGACTACCGAGTCGACACCCGCCAGTGCCTCATCGATCTGCGCCTGTGTGGGGTTGACCGTCTTGAACGAGGCGAAGGTGACGAAAGACGGAATCGGCGAAAAGAAACTCGGGAGGCTGATCAGCCCGGAGAACTCGATCTCCCACCATGTCAGGCTGACACTCAACCCAGGAATCACCGGCGGCTCAATGTCGATACCGAAGCTGGTGGTCTGGGCCGTCTGCGGCTCGATGCCCGGCGAGGTGCCCTGCAGCAGTATCGCAACCTGTCCGGCCTGGACTGGCGGATAGGCGCCGTTGTCGATTAATTCCTGCGGTGGATACAGGAATCCGGCGCTGGCAAAGGTCGCGGAATCGACCGTGGTAGCCGAGTTATCGGCGAGACTGGGCGCGACGAAGGAGTCGCCCATGGCCGCACGGAATGAGAGCCAGTCCAGCGGGCGCCAGGTCAGGCCGTACTTCGGGTTCGAGACACTGCCCACGTCGCTGTAATCGTCGTACCGCACAGAGGCCGACAGCGACAGTTCCCGAATACCCGGCAACGCGTTGGCGTCGCTAACTACCGGGATAACCAGTTCGCCAAAAGCCGAGGTAACGTCACGGTTCAGGCGAACGGTTTCAAGTGGGTCGGCCGCGGGATACAGTTCCACGCCGCCAATCGTCAGCCCGGCATAACCGGTGTCCTGACTGCCAAACACGATGTCACCGGCCTGCACATCGTAATCCTGGTCCTGGTACTGGGCGCCGACGGCGAGCTTGACGCTGCCGCCGGGCAAAGTGAACACATCACCATCAAAAATTACGCTGGCGTCGAACAGTGACTGCTCGGTGTTGCCGTAGGTGCCGTAACCCGGCAGTGCCGCGAGTGCCTGCGGATTGCTGGTCTCAATGGCGTAGGGGTTTATTAAGCCGCCGCGAATACCGGCGTTGACCGCGTTGGTACTGGGGTTGGGATAGCGGTTGGTTGTCGTGCTTTCTCCGTAGCCCAGTAGTGTGCGCATTTGCCAGTTGTGTGGCAGATCCACCGTCAGGGTCGGGTAAATGCCAAAGGCCTCCAGGTCGATTTTCTGGTCGAGTACTGCCGGCAGCAGAAAATCGACGGCCTGGATTTCACCCGGATCGCCAGTGACCAGGTACTGGTCGCGAAAGGGGCTGCCGCCGGGCGCGATGCTGGTCGTAAGCGATGCGCCGGACTGCCTGGACCGTGTTTCGCGATCCATGTAGAACGCGCGTGCGTCCAGGTCGACCTTGTCGCCGAATTCCTGCGAGAGTCCGACCATGAATGAATCGCGTGTCTGCTCCGGGTACAGGTCGACAAGATCGGAGGCATCACATTGGTTTGTTGTGCCCGGCACAGCGTTGCCGGCGGTGTAAGGCAGCGCATAGGACTGCCCCGCAACGCGCACGTTGCCGGGACTGCAGCCGAGATTGGTCACCGGCACGTCCAGCGCCGGCACATCCGGCCTGAACGAGGGATACATCCTCACCCAGTCCAGATCCTTCGCCGCTAGGGCATCGCGGTCAGTCCGGTTGAAACCTGCATAGGCGGAGCCGCCCTCCCAGGTCCAGCCTGCGGTCACACTGGCGTCATAGGCACTGTAATCAGACCCCTCCCCCAGTTTGAGCTCTACTTCAACGCCCTCGAAATCCTTGCGCGTGATGAAGTTGATTACGCCTGCCACCGCATCGGAGCCGTAGATCGCCGAGCCGCCATCCGGCACCACTTCTACACGTTGTATCAACGCTGGCGGAACGATATCCACATCCGGACTGGTTGTGGTTACGCCCATACCGACCACGCGGTGACCGTTCACCAGCACGAGTGTCGAAGAGGCGCCGGTCGTTTGCGGCAGGTCGCGCAGGTTCGGGCGATTGGACGTAATGACGTTGGCCGCCGATGTCGAATACTGCAGGGTGTTGAACGAGTTGTTCTGCGGGATGGACTGCAGCAACTGCGTCGTGGACATGGCGCCCGTGGCCTGTATCTGCTCGGCGTCTACCCCGATCACCTGCGTGCCTACCGGGGTTTTAAGACCCCGAACGAGGGTGCCGGTGACGATGACTTCTTCGAGCGGCCCGGTATCCGACAAGGATCGATCGTCGTTGATTGTGGTCTGGGCCATTGCGGTGCCGACTGTAGCTGCCGCCAATATTGCCGTAGCTGAAAAATAAGGCCAAACCTGTCGCTTGAACTGCTCCATGGGACTCCACCTCGCTTTATTCTGTTATGTTTTTGGTATTGAATCGATGCGGCGAAAACACTTGCTCGATAAGGTTAATCTCGAAGACCGAATAATCCCTTTATTTCCTACAGGGGTGTTATATTATTTCTTCGCACTGTCTGTTGTCACTTATTTTCGCAATGACCTAAAACGATCACGGCTGAGCGATTCGCGCACTAACGGTCAGGGTCGAAGAACCCAGCCTCCATCGACATGTAGCACCTGGCCGGTAATCCAGGCACCGGCGTCAGAACACAGCAATAACAGTGAACCGACCAGTTCGTCCGGTGCGCCGCGCACGCGCATGGCGACGCTGGCTTCCAGGAACTTGATAAAGGGCGAATCGTCCGGCGTCAGCACCTTACCGGCGTCACTGGTCGTATTGCCCGGCGCAATCGCATTGACGTTGATGTTTTCGCGCCCCAGTTGTCGGGCCAGCGTGGTGGTCAACCCGACCAGCGCCAGTTTGCTGATACCGTAGATCGATATCGCGGGAAACGCACCGCCAGACACCTGGTTCACGATCTTGCCGCCACCGCGCTCGCGCATCAGCGGGACGATGGCCTGCACGCAATTGAGCGCGCCGGTCACGTTGACTGACATGATGCGATTCCATTCCTCCAGGTCGATATCCACCGCCTGTTCCGATTTGAGCTCTGCCATCAGGCCGGCGTTGTTGACCAGAATATCGACGCCACCGAAGCGGGATTTGGCAAATTCGGCCATCGCCGTCACAGACTCCGGGTTGGCGATATCGACCTCGACCCCGGCAGCTGTGCCACCCTGCGCGGTAATTTCCTCAGCCACGGCCTCGGCGCCCCTGGCATTGATGTCCGCGACGATGACCTCTGCGCCAGCTTGCGCAAGCCCTAGCGCGTAAGCGCGGCCGATACTATTGCCGCGCCCACCTGCACCGGTGACGACGGCGACCTTGCCGTTCAACTGATACTGTTCGAGTGAAAATCCCATCGTGCCCTGTCCGTTTACTCAGCCAGTGCCGCGTCGAGAAAACGCGCGGCGGTTTGTTTCAGATAGGTGAAGTCTTCGTTGTCCCCTACCGCTGTTTCCAGCAGGCGAACGTCCTTGGCCAACAGCTGCGCCCCATGGTGAAAATCCGTGGGCGCGCTCATCCTGGAACGCACGCCCAGGCTGAAACTGTTGCCGCTACTGCAACTGAGCAGATCCACCAGCGCCTGCTCGTCGATGTCCAACGCTTTCGCGGTGAGCAATGCGTGATGTGCGACCGCGAGGTTTGCCGCCATCAACGTATTGTTGACGAGCTTGGCGTTCAGCCCCGCGCCGACACCGCCCAGGTGAATGAGCTTGCCGGTAAAGGTCTCGAGCACCGGTCCGACGCGGGATGCGCCCTCCTCACTGCCGCCGAGCATCACGGTGAGCCGCCCTTCCGCCGCCGCCTGACCACCGCCGCTAACCGGCGCGTCGAGCACTTCGATGCCGCGCGCGTTTGCCTGCTCTGCGAGTTCGCGGCACAACTGGGGATTCACTGTGGAGTGAATGACGATGGTCCCGCCAGCTGGCATAGCCGCGATAAGACGGCTGCAGATATCCTGCACCCCGTCGTCGTCCACGACGCAGACCGCGCAGTAGTCAACCTGTTCAGCCAGTGATTCGACATCTGTTGCCACGGACGCGGACGTACCCCTGAACGGCTCAAGCGTTTCCGGACGGCGGGCCCAGAGCACGACATCCAGGCCGTGGTCGATCATGCGCTGCGCCATCGGCGCGCCCTGGCTGCCCAGGCCGATGAATCCGAAGCGCTGCATTGTCTTGTGCATCGTCACTAACCCGCCGTAAGGCCCTTATCGATCGTCACGCAGGCGCCGTGATAACCGCGTGCGCCATCAGAGGCGAGGAACGTGATCAGGTCGGCGACGTCCTCGATTTCCACCAGGCCCCGCAACGGTCTGAAACGGTCCATCAGGGATTTATCCAGATCATCCGGCACGTTCATCATGCTCGACACGATGCCCGTCATCATGCCGCCGGGGGCGACCTCATTGATACGGATAGGCTTGTGCATGTATTCCATGGCCAGCGCCCGGGTGAGATTCGGCAGCCCGGCTTTCGAAGCGCAGTAGGCGGCGCAGTAGGCTTCGCCGATATGCGTTGCGACCGAGGAGACATTCACGATGGCGCCGTCGCGCTCGAGCAGGTGTGGAATGGCTGCCTGGGACAGGAAGAACGGTGCACTGAGATTCACCGCGATTGTGGTATCCCAGTCGGCCTGCGGCATATCGGTGGTGTGGTTGAAGTAGATTACCCCGGCCACGTTGCACAGTGCGTCGAGCCTCCCGAACGCCTCCACCGCGGCGTCGACCACTTCGCGACACACCTCCGCTTTGGCCAGGTCGGCGCTGTGTACGTAACACCGGACTCCCGCTGCTGTCACTTCCTGTGCGGTGTCCTGCAGACCTGCCTCATTGCGATCGACAATACAGACATCGGCACCGGCACGTCCCATAGCCAGGGCCGTCCCCTTCCCCAGTCCGGAGGCGGCGCCGGTTACGATAGCCGCCTTGCCCTTCATATCAGTTGCCTTGTGCATCGTTTCTCACTCCTTTTCCTTGCCGTCCCATGTCAGCCCGTTGCGCAGTTTCTCTGCCATCTCCAGTACGACGCCCTGGACAAACGATGCCCGCGGCCAGCCGCTGTGAATGGCGTATTGCAAGACAAACTCATCCATTTCCTCGTAGCTGCAATTGCCACTCGCCATCGCGCCGTAGATGTGTGTGCGGATCGGCGTGTCCGCCGACGAATCGGCCACCCCGACAAGCGTGATCCAGCGTCGCGCGCGCTGGTCGAGTTCCGGGCGCTCCCAGACTTCGCCGAAGACAAAGTTCAGGATGCCACCTTCAAAATACGCGGTCGCCGGTGGTGGGCCGCCGAAGGTCATAACGTTTTCAAAACCCGCGGCGCCGTCATCCAGACGCGTCTGTGGATCCCACGCAGCTTCACGCAGGGGTCTGAACGGCGGTTCATCGATGCCCAGCGACAGTACGACGCGGGAGATCGCCTGGTCGAGTGTGGCGCCACGCGACCAACCACCGTAGATCGCCAGGTGCGTGGCCGCCTCGCGCAGTTCCGTGACGGTCAGCTCCTGGTTAACCAGCGCGCCGCGCACATAGCCATCGATAACGCGCGTGGGTGTATCGCCAGTCGCCGCGCTGGCCAGTGTGATCAGAAAGCGAGATCGAAGATCGAGGTTCGGTCGCGTCCAGACTTCCGAGAAAATGTAGTCGCGCCACGTGGATTCGAACAGGGTCGCCGGTTCCTCCGCCACCTGCCCGGTTATCCGTCGGGATTGCTCGCGACCGCGCTCTGAACGTTCGGCGGGATCCAGCGCGCTCACGACGCCGCCTCCGGCGCCAGATTCATCCACACGTTCTTGACCTGGAGGAATTCGAGCAGACCCTGCTCACCGCCCAGCCTTCCAAAGCCACTTTGCTTGTAACCGCCAAAGGGGGCGAAGGGTTGCATCCCCTCACCCGAGGCGTTCACCTGCACCATGCCCGCCTGCATCTGGTTGGCCACGTGATGCGCGCGCCGCAGATCGCGCGTGTGAATGTACGCGCCCAGGCCATAGGCGGTGTCATTGGCCAGGGCAATGGCCTCTTCTTCCGTATCAAAGGGTGTTACTGACAGGACGGGGCCGAACACTTCTTTCTGCGCGAGGTCGCTGCCGTGATCGACATCGGCCAGCAGAGTGATGGGCAGGTAGAACCCCGCACTGTGCTCGCCCCCCAGGCGTTCGCCACCGGTAAGCAGGCGCGCACCACTGGCCTGCGCCTGCGTCACCATGGCCTGGATGCGTTCGAGTGAGGCTTCGGAAATCACCGGCCCCATAATGGTTGTGGGTTCCAGCGGATCGCCGATTGGAATATGTCCTGCAATAGCCTGCAAGACGCCCAGGTATTGTTCGTAGATCGGACGTTCGACCAGCAGACGGGTGCCATTGACGCAACCCTGGCCACTCACACTGATCGCGCCTGAGAGTCCGCGCTTGCCCGCCTCGGCGAGGTCCGCGTCAGCGAATACGACCACGGCCGATTTACCGCCCAGCTCCAGTCCGCAGGGCTTGAGTGTGTCGGCGGCATTCTTGAGCACCTTGCGCGCTGTTGCGCCACTGCCAACGAACTGTACCTTGTCGACACCGGGGTGCCCCACGATGGCTTCACCGACCGCGCCGCCACCGGCCAGCGTATTCACCACGCCCGGTGGGAACCCGGCCTCCAGGAAGAGCGCGCCGAGTCGCATCACCGAGAACGGCGACAATTCAGGCGCCTTGATTACCACGCAATTGCCCGCCGCCAGCGCCGGCGCCAGCACCATCACCGCGGCGAAGAGCGGGCCGTTCCAGGGAATAATGGCACCGACCACGCCGTAGGGTTCGTAGTTGACGTAATTGTGGGCGGGGCCGTTCCAGGGATTGAGGCTTTCGCCGCGCACCTTGTCGGCCCAGCCGGCGTAGTAGCGCAGCCGTTGGGCAAGCACCGAGGGAATGTAACCGGCCATAGTGATAGCCGTGCCATTGCCAAGTGTTTCCAGCGCTGCAAGTTCGCCGGCATGTTTTTCAATCAGGTCTGCGGCGCCCAGCAGCAGGTCACGCCGCCGATCTGAGGGCAACTCGCGCCAGCCGGTCGCCGCAGCCCGTGCCGCTGCTACAGCGTCGTCGACATCCGCAGGGCCAGCCAACGATAACTCGGTGGTTACCTCCCCGTTGGCCGGGTAGATGTGCGCCCAGCGTTCGCCACTGCCCTGCGCTCGCGTTTCATCGCCGACGATTACCGGCGCAGTGGGAAGAATGGATCTGTCGGGAAGTGGAAACGGCATGCCTGGACTCCGTGAAGGCCAAATGTCTGCTCATTCGACATACCCCGCATACTATATGCTTATAATAGGGATTTGTTTGCAGATATTTGACGTGTTTATCAGTTATTCCGTGAAATATATGCACATAAATGACAATTAGCAAGAATTTCGTTAGTCTGGCAACTCTCAGTTACCCAGCGGCACACACTATGACCCAGGCCGAGAAAAAACAGCATGGCAACCGGCTTGTCGCCGACAGCGCCGACCAGCTGCGCGAACTGATCCTGGCGCGCCCACCGGGTGAGCACATCGGTTCGCTTAACGATGTTGCCACGCAACTGGGTGTCGGTATTGTCACGGTGCAACAGGCCGCGCGTATCCTGGAACACGAGGGCCTGCTCGCGGTCAAGCGGGGACCCGGTGGGGGCTACTATGGCGCCCGCCCCGACCACGCCGCGGTCGAACGCGCGTTCGCCACGTACATGCGCGTCCACGATATCGGTTATCGTGAAGCCTTCGAACTGATCCTGTTACTCGACTGCGAGATTATCTGCGCGGTCGCGGGCAACGCGGGCACCGATATGCTCAACGGCGTGCGCTCGCTGGTCGAGCAACTCGATCGCATTGACAGTCCCGACGAACGTATCCAGTTCGAAGTCGATTTCAGGGAAACACTGTTTACCTCCTTTGAGCGCCCCCTGCTCGAACTGCTGTCCCACGTTGCCATGCAGCTCTACCAGGCGCAGGCCGACCCCGCCGAATTCGCTGCCGCTGTTCCCCTGCCCGAATGGCAACAGGGCAGATGGAGAATTCTCGACGCCATTCTCAAACAGGATGAAGAGCTGGCGAATTTCGAGGCGCATCGCTTTCGCAGACAGGTCCTGGAGTGGACCCGCGCCGGCGCTACGGCTCAGTGACCGCGCGAGCCGATTGACCGCACGGCAGGCACTGCGGTAGCGTGTCTGGCCATCTTCCCAACGGACTTCAGCGAAAGACACGGATTTCTTATGGCGACATTTGTACTTGTTCACGGTGGCGGGCATGGCGGCTGGTGCTACCAACCGGTCGCGGCGATTTTGCGCGAACACGGGCACACGGTTTACACCCCGACACTGACCGGTCTCGCCGATCGCGAACACCTGCTCAGCCCCGAGGTCAACCTCGATACGCATATCACCGACGTTGTGAACCTGCTGCGATTTGAGGACCTCAAGGACGTGATCCTGGTCGGGCACAGTTACGGCGGTATGGTGGTCACCGGCACCGCCGATCGCGCACCCGAACGCATCGCCAATCTTGTCTACCTCGATGCGGCCTACCCGCTCGATGGCCAGTCATTGACAGACGTTGCCCCGGACATGATGGCTGCCGCGCGCGAAAGCATGCAGGTCGTCGACGGCGTGGAACTGGTGTTGTTCCCTGGCAAGTTCCCGATGGAAGAAGGCGATTACTACGGGGTCACCGACCCCGAACAAATTGAGTGGATGCGCCCGAAGCTCACGCCACACCCCTGGGCGTGTTTTACCCAGAAACTGACGTTCCAAAACGAGGCGGCGCTGCGTGCACTGCCAGTATCATGGGTAGTGACCGCCGTGCAGAGAGAGACGCTGGAGGACGAACACCGGACAGCCCTGCAGGCACTGACCGAAGGTCGCTTTTACGACATTGATACCGGCCACGACCTCATGATTTCGGCGCCGCAGGAAACTGCCGCTGTCTTGCAGGCTATTGTCGAAACACCTGGCTGACCGGCACCCCTCGCCGGCGTCGCCACTGCCACAGCAGTAGCGCGGCGGCCGCCACGGCCAGCACCGCAGACACCACCTGGAGGTTTTGCGCGTACGGTACGCGCCAGGTTTCCAGTATTGCCTTGCTGCCCTCGTGCAGCAGCAGGTAAAGCAGTACCAACTGGCCGTCATAGCGCTTACGAGACTCAAACCACAGCAGAAAAGCGCCCACCAGCAGCGACGCCGCCATGAAATACAGGTGCAGCGGCACCACACCCAGGCTGCGGCCGGTGGGGTCGGTGAGGAGGCGCTGCTGCATATGCTCGTACCACGCTGCGCTTCCCTGCGCATAGGTCAGGCAAAAATGTCCGTCGCACACGGGGCCTGTGCAGCAGCCATTGAGTACACAGCTGATGCGGAAGAACGCGAGCGAGAAGGCCATGGCGATGACGAGCTTGTCGCAGAAGCGCCAAACCGAATACCCCGGCAGCAGTTTCCACATGAGCGGCGGCCCGAACAGCAGCAGCGCCACGATAGCCCCGGGGTATTTCCAGCCGCCGAACAATTCATAGTCGGGGCCATGCCACTGCCAGTCGCGCAGCCACAGCGAGAACACCTTGGCCCCCAGCAGGCACAGCGACATCAGGCCGAGTTGCAGCACAAGAAACCGTGTGTAAGTAAATCCGGCTCGCTTGATCTCGCGCCCCAGGTACTCCAGGGTGGCCGGTACGATAAACAACAGTACCCAGTGGAAGGCATCGATGCCGAGGATCGCGTGGGGATGCATAACCGATCAGTCTCCGGCCGGATCGCCGTTATCCGATGCCAGCAACACCATTTGCGGGCTGTCGATCAGGCTCAACCGGTGGCTCCCCCGGCGCCATAGCAGTCGGCGGCTGTTGCTCCAGTTATACTCCCGCCCGATCGCGGTATCGATCAGCGGCTCGCCATAGCGGGCTTTGAGGGCTGCGACGGCCAGTTCGTGGTCGCCGGAGAAAAAGAAGGCCGCGTTGCTCACCCGCTCCCCGTCCCCGTGGGCTTCAAGTTCAATCTCGTGGATCGGCAGTTCACCCAGTTTCAGCCCCGGTGCGTCGCTGGGCTGCTCGCCGGCATCACTCGGCGGGGGGAATTCGCACAGCGCACTTTGGCCACCGACTTTCGGCCGGGCGCGCACCAAGCGGCATGTACCACCGCGGTTTTGGGTGTGCGCCATGGCGTCAGCCAGGCGCTGGCCGGTGTGATAGCCAAAGAAGTCGAAAGGGGCCAGCTCTGCCGCGCTGTCTGCCGCTGCGGGCAGCGCCCCCAGCAGCAGGCTGGCGATGAGTATTCTTGAGACCATCATGCACTGTCTCTCCCCTTGGTTCAGCTCGTGCTGAGTATACATGCACACCCCGGATTGCCCGGGCTGCCACAGAACAACCTGTTCAGAATGGCTGGTTTTTTGACTGGCTGTCCAATAATATGGGATTCACGCAGGTTCTGACATTGGGCCCAGTGCCGGTTTGCCCCTGCGATGCTGAATCTGACGATCCGGCAAATGGCAAATATAGTAATAATGACCTTAAACCGGCCGCCGCGAGGCCGTTTGCCCACCGGGCAGGAGTAGTCATCATGGTTTCCCGTTTTATCTCTCGGTCACGTGCCTGTGCCCTGTTTCTAGCCTGCCTGACGGCGTTCCTGTGGGGAGCACCGGCGGCAGCTCAACCCGATTTCATCGCGTTCGAAAGTGGCCAGGTGCGCCCTGTCACTATCACGCCTGACGGCTCCCTGCTGCTGGCGGTCAATACGCCCGACAATCGGCTGGAAGTCTTTCGAATCGCAGAGGGTCACCTGCTGCACATCGATTCCATCCCCGTGGGCATGGAACCGGTCGCGGTTGCGGCACGCAACAACCGGGAGTTCTGGGTGGTTAACCACCTGTCCGATAGTGTCAGCGTCATTGACCGGTGGGCCAACCCGGCCCGCGTGGTCCGCACGCTGCTGGTGGGTGACGAACCACGCGATATCGTCTTCGGTGGCACCAACAAGAACCGCGCCTTTATTACCACCGCGCACCGTGGGCAGCACCGTACCGACGCGTCTATTGCCGGCGTCCCCGGTGCGGGTGATCCACAGCTGACCACCGAGGGTATAGGCCGGGCCGATGTCTGGGTATTCGATGCCAACAACCTCGGCAATACGCTTGGCGGCACCCCGATTGAAATTCTCAGCTTCTTCGCGGACACCCCCCGTGGCCTGGCAGTGACACCCGATGGCAGCACGGTGTACGTCGGTGCCTTCCAGTCGGGCAACCAGACAACGTCTGTACTCCAGACCGCGGTTCCCGATGGTTTCGGACCGGGCGGCGTACCTGGGCCCTCGACCAACTGTTGGCAGACCGATGCCGACCCGGCCTGTGAAGAGCAGGAACAGGCACCGGAAGTGGGCGCCATCCTGAAGTACAACGGCACCAACTGGGTTTCCTCTGACGGGGATATCTTCGATCACCTGATGAACTTCCACCTGCCCGACTACGACGTGTTCTCCATCAACGCCAATACCCTGGCGTCGAACTCGGTGGTTGAGTACGCCTCGGTGGGTACGGTTCTGTTCAACCTCGTGGTCAACCCCAGCTCGGGTAAGGTGTATGTGACCAATACCGAGTTGCCCAACCACATCCAGTTTGAAGGTCCGGGGCTTCACGGCGGCAGCACCGTTCAGGGTCATCTGTCGGAATCGCGGATCACCGTCCTCAACCCGGCTAACGGAGGCGTTGACCCGCAGCACCTGAACCAGCACATCGACTACGATCAACTGCACACGGACGCCGGCGCCAACCACGCCGCGATCGATGCGCAGGCCGCGCACAGTCTGGCCACGCCGCTGCAGCCGGTCGTCTCCAGTGACGGCAACACGTTGTACGTGGCCGCATTTGGCTCTGGCAAGATCGGTGTGTTCGACACAGCGGATATTGAGAATCCCAATTTCGAATCGCAGTTCGATCCGACAACAGAAAGCATTAATTACATCGAGACCGGCGGTGGTCCCAGCGGTCTTGCGCTGGACGAGAGTAACAACCAGCTCTACGTATTGACGCGCTTTGCCAACCAGGTCGAGGTCGTCGACCTCTCCTCCGGCAACGTGATCGCCACCCACTCCCTGCACAACCCCGAACCGCAATCGGTCGTCGATGGCAGGCCTTTCCTGTATGACGCCAACATCTCCTCGGCCAACGGTGAGGCCTCGTGTTCGAGCTGTCATATCTTCGGTGATGTCGACCAGCTCGCCTGGGATCTGGGCAACCCGGACGACCACGTAACGACCAACACGCAGCCGCGTGCGGTGCCGTTGTCGCGCGGAACCGAGTTCCACCCGATGAAAGGCCCCATGACCACGCAGACCCTGCGCGGTATGGCAACGCACGGTGCGCTGCACTGGCGCGGCGACCGGGTCGACGGCTTCTTTGGCCTCGATCCCTGTTCCGAGCCCACTGGCGCGCCCTGCTCCGAGGAACATTCGTTTAACAACTTCATCGTGGCCTATGAGGGTCTCGTGGGCAAACACGGCACCATTTCCGCGAGCGAGATGCAGCAGTTCACCGATTTTATTTTGCAGGTAATGCTGCCGCCCAACCCGGTTCGGGCGCTGGACAATACGCTGACCGCGCAGGCCCAGGCCGGCCGCAACCGCTTCTTCGGCGCGCCCAGCGACATCATTGCCAACTGTGACGGTTGCCATACGCTGAGTCCGTCCGAAGGTTTCTTCGGCACCGGCGGTGAGCAGAGCTTTGAAGGCGGCACCCAGCACCTGAAAGTGCCGCACATGCGCAACATGTACCACAAGGTCGGCATGTTCGGTATCGGTCAGGCCAATGGCACCCACACCGGTGACCAGGTGCGCGGTTTCGGCTTCCTGCATAACGGCGCTGTAGACACGCTGTTCAACTTCCTCGGCGCCAGCCTGTTCACGCTCAACGACACACAGCAGCGCGAACTCGAAGCGTTCAGCCTGCAGTTCCCGACTGACCTCGCACCGATTGTGGGTCAGCAGGTGACGCTGACCGCTACCAATGGCGCGGCGGTCAATCCGCGAATCGACCTGCTCCTGGCGCGCGCTGATGCGCCCTTCGAATCGCTGATGCTCGGCGGCAGCGTCACTGAGTGTGACCTGATTGCCAAGGGCTCTATCGGCGGGGTTGAACACGGCTGGGTGTATACGGGTGGTTCCGAGTTCCTGTCGGATGCCGGCAACGTGATTACCGACAGCGCCCTGCGCCAGCTGGCAAGCACCGCGGGCCCGATCACCTACACCTGTACACCTCCCGGATCTGGTACACGCATGGCGATCAACCGCGATGGCGACAACCACAACGATGCGGTCGATAACTGCCCCAGCGCTCACAACAACGGCCAGTTGGACTCAGACGGCGATGGACTGGGCGATGCCTGCGATGCGGTGAACGGCGTTGATTCTGACCTGGATGGCATCGCCGACACCGTCGACAATTGCCCGCTGATCCCCAACCCGACACAGCTCGACTCAAACTTCAGCGGTCGCGGGGATGCCTGTGAAGGACTGCCACCGGGCTGCTAGCCCACGGCCAGGAAGGCAACAAAAAACGGGGCACCTTTGGGTGCCCCGTTTGCGTTTGTGGAAAGAGAAAGCGATGCGCCGAATGCGCGAAGCGCACCCGGCACACCAGACCGCTTAAAAGTCCTTGCGCAGCGTAAGACCCCAGGTCATGGGCTCGTTGTAGTACGCGTTGTAGCGGCCGGTCTGCGCCGGTGAATCTGCGATGGTACCGGTGTACTCCTCGTCCGTGAGGTTACGTGCCCACAGCGTCAGGGAGGTCTCGTGGGGTTCAAACAGCAGGCCCGCACGCACGTTGACCAGGTTGTACGAACCGTCGTATTTCTCCGGATCGTTGTTTACATCGGTCATCCGCTCGTCGACCCAGACGTTCTCGGCGTAGACGAAGCCGGCGATATCGTCGGTCAGGCGAAAATCCTGGTTGGCCGTGATCACCAGAACATTCTCCGGGTTACTGGCCAGGTCGCCGCCGCTACGATCGCAGGCGTTGCCTGGATTGTCCGGCTCGGGATCGCCCGGATCAGGCTGGCCGGTGTGCCAGGTCTGGCCTGTCCAGCAGGGGCCGTTCTGGAAGTCGGCATACTCGCCGTGGTTGTAGGCATAGGCCAGTGTCAGGGTGGTGTTCTCCAGCGGCACCCAGTTGATGTCCAGTTCCGCGCCGTAAGTCTCTGCGGTTCCGGCATTGGTCAGGGCGAAACCGCCGCCCTGGAAGGAGACAGTCTGCAGGTCTTCAGTGTCTGTCCTGTGCAATGCCAGGTTGACCCGCAGCGCCTGCTCCGGGAACTCGGCTTTCATCCCCAGTTCAAACGACTCTGACGATTCCGCTTCGAAAATGGGATTGAAGGCCGCGGAAATACGGTCGGTGTTAACACCGCCCGACTTGTAGCCAGTGCCGTAGGAACCGTACAGCATGATGTCGTTATTCAGGAACCAGCTCAGCTTGATGGTGCCGGTCACCTGGTCGTCGTCAAACTTCTCGAACAGGTCATCACGTGGTGCCAGTGGCGGGAAAGCGAGGAAGCCTGAGTTGCCGGTGGGGTTGCCCTCGAGCGGGAAATCCTGCGTAAAGATGTTCGAAACATCCTTCTCCTCGTAGGTCCAGCGCAGACCGGCGGTCAGCACCAGTGATTCAGAGAGGTTGTAATCGGCCTGGCCGAAGATGGCGTAGCTCTCGTGCTCCTGTTCGTTAATATCGCGGGAGCCGGTGTCGGGGATAAACAGGAGAACGTCCGGGTAGGGACGGCCCAGTGCAATCTGGCTGGTGTCTGAACCGACCGTTGTGGTGCGGTCGTTGTTAAGTTCCTGCTTGTAGTAGTACAGACCGGCGACGTATTTGAGCGTCTCACCCTCCCCGGTCAGCCGCAGTTCCTGCGTGAACTGATTCTGTTCGGCGTCGTTAACACGGAAGGAACCATCGAGGTTGGTAAACAGGATGTCCGCGTCGTCGTAGGATTCATGCTCGCGGTAGGCGGTGATGCTGGTCACCAGGAAGTGTTCGGTGTCCCAGTCGACCTGGACGGAAATGCCCTGGTCCTCGTTCTCAGAGATCGGTTCCTGGTATGCCGTGACGGCGTAGTCGTAGAAATCCTCACCATCGAGGACCACGCCACCGGCAGCCTCGACAAACTGGTCGGTGGGACCGTTTGCCGGCGGGGGGTTCAGGCCCGGGTTGGGCGGCAATGTACCGCCGTTCAGCGGCACGCGGTTACTCTTCCAGGAACCTGCGCCGCAACACACCTCATTGACTTCCGACCGGTCGATGATGACATGCACTTCCAGGTCATCCGAGGGCGTATACAACGCCTGCAGTCGCGCTCCCCAGCGATCGCGATCATTGAAGGCGTCTTTTTCAATCGATCCGCCCGGTTGAATCCAGTCGACAAAGCCATCGCGCTCCATGTAAAAACCGGTTGCGCGGATTGCCAGTTTGTCCTCGATCAGCGTGTGCGATTTCGCAGCGCTGATACTGCGCAAATCAAGATCACCCAGTGTGCCCTCAACGAAGCCGGTGCCCTCAAAATCGGGTTTGACGCTGTTGATCTGCACCGCTCCGGCCGGCGTGTTGCGGCCGAACAGGGTGCCCTGCGGACCGCGCAGAACTTCCACCGAGCCGACATCCACCAGGTTGTTGATCATCGAGCCCTGCCGCGCGCGGTACACGCCGTCCACGTACAGGCCTACCGACGATTCCAGGCCGAAGTTCTGCGAGCTGGTGAAAACACCGCGGATCTGGAAGTTGGTCGTGGTCGATGTCTGCGTCTGTTGCACGAACAGGCTGGGCGCGTTGACCTGCAGGTCGAACATGTCCTTGACGCCGGACTTCTCGATCATGGCCGCGTTGAAGGCCGTGACCGCAACCGGAACATCCTGCAGACTCTGCTCGCGCTTCTGCGCGGTGACGATGACTTCCTCGAGCATCCCCTGCGCCTGCAGGGCCGAGGGTGCTAATGTGGCGGCGACCACCGAGATCACGGCGGCACGCAGTGGTAGTGATGGTTTGCTCATCATTGCGGTAGATTCCTGTTTATTATTAAGGTGGAACGTCCT
>CAYGOX010000003.1:7667-17196 GCA_964351485.1 uncultured Halioglobus sp. | reverse complement strand
TAATACGCATTTGGCCCGGCAATGCTACCCTTACTATTACCCGTTTCGACCAGAGAGAAGTGCGTGCCTGTCACACTAAAACGCTCCGCCGCTGCCTTCCTGCTTTTCATTACAGCCTGTGCCACGCCGCCTTCGCAGCCTCCTGAAACGGGGCCATCACTCGAGCCGGACACTCGTCCCAACATCATCCTGTTCCTGTTCGACGACGCCGGCTACTCAGATTTTTCGACGTTTGGCGGTGAGATAGACACACCGACGATTACCGCACTGGCTCAAACAGGCATGGTGCTCAGCCGCTTTTACACCACGGCCCGTTGCAGCCCAACGCGGGCGGGCATCTTGACCGGCCACCACCCGCACTCGGTCGGCATGGCGGATATCGCCAATGGTCCGCAGTACCATACGCCCTACCCGGCCTACCGTGGACAGCTTCCGCTGGACGTGCCACTGGTGTCCGAATTACTTAAGGCCAGCGGTTACTACACGCTGTTGCAGGGCAAGTGGCACCTGGGGCCGTTGCCAACCGCCACAGGAGACGAATCAGATCCTGTTGCGCCCAACGCTCGCGGATTCGATGAGTTTGTGGGCCTGCTCGGCGCCCAGTCCCAGCCGATACCCGCTCCCGGCGCGAAGCATCCTTACCAGCATAATCAGCAAGCGCTTGTGCTTGAGCCCGGCTGGTTTGCCATCGACGGCTTGAACCGGCTTACCCTGTCGCTGCTGGATGCGGCGCCCCGCGACGTCCGGCGGCCCTTCTTCCTCTACGTCGCTTCTCAGGCACCGCACCTGCCGCTGGCAGCGCGGGACGGTTTGGTAAAAAAATACGAAACGATCTACCAGGACGACCCCGAGATACTCTGGCGCGCCAGGGTGGACGGATTACTGCAGCGCGGGCTGCTGCCAGCAGGCGTGCCGTTGCGTGAACGGGGTTTTTCTGCCCGGCAGCGCATACGAATCGATCAGGTCGCCGCCCGTCGCGCCGCAATGATCGAATCGGCTGATCGCGCACTCGGGGAAATCATCGAACACTTGCGGCGACGCGGTGAGTTGGACAACACGCTAATCATTGTTGCATCTGACAATGGCGCTGCGAGCGAAAGCGCGGCACTTGCCAATGCGCCTTTTCGTGGCGCGAAAGGCAATCTCTGGGAGGGCGGCCTGCTCTCCCCCATGGTGATCACCTGGCCGGAGAGGCTCGATCATCATCAGCAGCCTCTCTCAACGCCGGTGAGTTACCTGGACATCATGCCGACGCTGCTGGAGGTGGCTGGCATCCCCTATCCGACACAATCCGTTGGAGGGCGACCACTGGAGCCGCTGCCGGGCACCAGTCTGCTGTCGCTGTTGCAGGGAGAAACACGCGCAACGATGCCCGACCTTTACTGGAACCTGTACGGGCGTTTCGCCGTATTGCGCGAGGGACGCTGGAAGCTCCTGGCCAACGATTACGATGCGGACGCCGAGCGCCGCGGTCAGCATCCGCCGCTGAAGCTCTTTGACCTGGCCACGGACCCCGCGGAAACCGAGAACCTCGCGGACCGATACCCCGAACGCGTCGCGAGCCTGCTGTCTGCCTACGAAACGTGGGCGAGCGAACACGATGCGATTGCCTACTACAAGGTCCGCGAGGCCTATCGGCAGAATCGCGAAAGACGACGGGCGCTGGATCAGCAGCGCCTGGAAGAAATACTGCGCCAGGGAGCGATCGATCAGGCCCAGTGAATAGGCAGATCACCGGCCCGGTGTTTGACATGCGGCCAGACGTCCTCTTCAAACCGCTTCAGGCCGCGCCATGCGAAGGCCGGGTCGATACCGCCCAGCAGCGGCGTCAGTATGTAGGTGGTCGCGTCGTCCAGGCGATCGATCATCGCCACGGCCTGCTCCGGTGTTACCACCTGGTAGGCGCCACTCGACCGCAGGTCGTTGGGGTCCACACCCGCCGCGAAGGGGCCGGACGCTTTACCGTAAGCCTCGGCGGTCCAGGCCGTATAGGATTCGACACAATGGCTGGCGTGCGGCAGTACGGTCTGCCAGTTGCCCTCCACATCGTCGGTGACGTGGGTGTAGATTGGCCCGAGGGCGTGAAATCGCGGCCCCGGATCGGGCTTGCCCAGTTTCAGGCGTTCCTCGCGATACACGGACCAGTTCTCGCCGTTGGGCGGGAAAAATCCATCGGCAATGTGTGCGGCCCGGCGCGCTACCGCCGGGTGGGCGCCCCCGAGTAACAGCGGCGGCGCCTGTTCGGGTTTGGGCATCACCCGCACCTGTCGCCCCTTGTACTCAAACGTGTCCTCGCGCCAGGCGGTGCGCAACACCTCGAAGGTTTCGAGGTAACGCGCCTTGCGGTCCTCACGTCGGGTGCCGAACATCTGAAATTCAAACGGCCGGTAACCCGCGCCGATGACGACCTGGAGGCGGTTGTTGCTCAGGTGCTGGACGACTGCGAGATCCTCGGCGAGTTTGACCGGCTCGTACAGCGGCGCCAGCAGCACATTGGGACGTATCTTGACTCGCTGTGTGCGCGCCGCGATGGCCGCACACATTGGCACCGGGGATGGAAGATAGCCATCGTCGCTGGCGTGGTGTTCACCGAGCGTAACGGCGTTGAACCCCAGGTCGTCCGCCCACTCGCACATATCCAGCGCGGCGGCGTAGAGGTCGGAGGGAGGCGCACCGAAGGCCGGTGCGCGCATATCGAAACTGATAACAAATTCCATGGCTGGCGGTACTCCTGTCGTCCTTGTCGCCGCGAACCTGGAGTATACTCAATCACACGCCGGGTTTGGCGCGTAAGGAATAGACTATGAAAGTGCTTGTGACCGGCGGGACCGGTTTTATTGGCTATCACACCTGCCTGGCACTGCTGGAAGCGGGCCACTCGGTAAAGCTGTTCGTGCGAGACAAGGACAAGGCGCGCCGCATGTTCGGCAACCGGATCCGCTCGATCGTGGTCGGCGATATTACCAGCGCAGCGGATATCCGTCGGGCGCTACGCGGGTGCGATGCGACAATTCACATCGCGGCCATGGTTTCCACCCATAAGTCCGACGCCGACAAGGTATACAACACCAATGTCGCCGCGGCCGAGGCCGTGCTGGGGCAGGCCGTCGAGCACGGCTGTCAGCGTATTGTGCACGTATCCAGCGTCACCGCGATCTACGATCCGAAAGCGAAACAGCTCACGCACAACTCACCGCCGGGCACCGCCAGCAACGCGTATGGACGCTCGAAAGTCGCCTGCGAACGTTACGCACGCTCTTTACAGGAGGCCGGCGCCCCACTGCATATCACCTACCCCGCCAGTGTCATCGGGCCGGATGCGCCGTCCCTGACTGAACCGCACACCGGCATCATCACCAACCTGATGCGAATCGGTTTCGATATGCCCGGCGGCAACCAGTACGTCGACGTGCGCGATGTCGCCCGGGCGCACGCCATTCTCATCAGCAAAGCCCTGCCCGCCGGACGGTTCCCGCTCGGTGGCCACTACGCGAGCTGGAAAACCATGTACACCACACTCGGACGCCTGACGGGCCGCCCACCGGTCATCGTACCGGTCCCGGGGAGCACGGTGCGCCTGCTGGGTCGCGGAATCGACGCGCTCAAACCGCTGGTGGAAATCGACACGCCACTGAGCCACGAAGCGACCGTCTACGCGACGCAGTGGGTCCGGATGGACAACCGCCACACCCTGAAAACCCTGGGGCTGACCTTGCGGCCATTCGAGGAATCGTTGATCGACACCATCCGCTGGCTGGAGGCGGACAACTACATTACGCGGGACCAGGCGGGCGCGCTGTCGCGACACAACACGGCGGGCGAGTAAGACGCCCTCAGGCCAGCCGCTCTACCAGAATCGCGCTGCCGGATCCGCCCGCACCACTGGCTGCAACCACACCGCGGCGCAGATCCCGCCGTTCCAGCTCGTCCAGCAGTACACCCAGCATGAGGCCGCCGGTGGCACCCATCGGGTGACCCAGGGCGATAACGCCCCCGTTAACGTTCAACCGGTCGACGGGGATGCCCAGGTCGCGCTGCAGCTTGACCACGGTCGCCGCGAACGCCTCGTGAATTTCGAACAGGTCGATATCACCCACACCGAGTTTCTGCTCCTCCAGCAGCCGCGCGGTGGCCACGATACAGCCTGACAAAACCTGTAAGGGTTCGTCGCAGGCCACCGCTGAGCCAACCACGCGGGCGCGCGGTGCGACCTCCAGTGTCTTGCCCAGGGTGTCGCTGCCCAGCAGTAACAGGGAAGCCGCGTCGGCCATTGCCGGAGAATTGCCGGCCGTGTGGATATGTTCGATGGCGTCGATCTGCGGGTAGGACGCCAGTTGGAAGGCATCTGCACCGGCCGCGCCTAGCTCCGCGAACGCCGGAGCCAGCGCGGCCAGCGACTCGGCCGTGGTGTCCGGCCGGCCGCATTCGTCCAGTGATAGCGTGATGTCTTTTACCGGGTTGTACACCGGGATTCTGGAGGGATTGAAATTGGCACCGGCCGTAGCCGCGGCGCGCTGCTGACTTTGCAGCGCAACGGCGTCTGCCGCTACGCGACTCACGCCGTTGAGCGTGGCGATCAGGTCGGCGCCAGAGCCCATCAGAAGCATCTGGCACCGCGCGGCGAAAGCCGGATCCCTGAACACCCTCGCGTCGTCAGACAGCATTGGCGCGCGCGACATCATCTCGATACCGCCGGCGACAACCGCGTCTTCCTGCCCCGCCGCCACTTTCAGCGCGGCCACACTGACAGCGTCGAGGCTCGACGAGCAAAACCGGTTCAGCGTCAGGCCGCTGACGGTGTGTGGCCAGCCCGCATAAAGAGCCGAGGTCTTGGCGATGTTGCCGGCCTGCTCGCCATGCTGGGTGACACAGCCAAGCAGAACCTCGCCCACCCGAACGGGATCGAGCCCTGTGCGGGTTTGCAAGGCCTCATACAAAGTGGCCAGGAGCGCGTGCGGAGTGAGATCGTGCAGCCCGCCTGAAGGTTTCGCACGCCCACGGGGCGTGCGGATGGCGTCATAAATGTAAACGGGCCTCACGGGTCGGTGCAGGTCCTCAGGAGTTTTCCAGACCGTTGTCGAGACTGGTGCGGACCAGGCGGGACCAGCTGCGCAGCACGCGGTTGGTTTCAAAGGTGTTGGTCACGCTGTTGGTGCGCTGCAGGTACCCGCGCTCAGATCCACGGCGTTTGTCGACGGCGCGGGCCACGACCTCGCCGGTGGTGGCATCAACCAGTTCCAGTACGAGGGTCATCTCCCCGAACGAGGTGGTGTAGCTGCGCACGATACCCGGCCCGTCAACATCGGGGGCGTGGATATCCAGGTCAACGACGCTGGGGCGAATCGTGAGCAGGTTGTCTGTCACCGCGTCGGTCTCGACCAGACGCAGCATGGGCTCCTCGGTGAGCGCATCGGACAGGTACTTGTTACATTGCGCCCCGATCGATTGCGTTATGTCCTCAATCGTCTCGCTTGTCACACGGGTGCTGATGTCGGGACGTTGCTGGTTCTGGTCGCGCATCCAGTTTTCACGAAAGGTGACGGAGCAATCTTCAAGCCGGTAACCGGCGTAGTCATTCAGGCTCATCCCCGGGCGCAGGTATAACTCGTCGAACACCCTGCTGTCCTGGAGGACCAGGCCCTCTTCGGTGGTAGTCCCCGGTGTCGTGCCGGCGCACGCGCCAAGAACCAGTGTGGTTGCCAATACCGCGCAGTTAGTCAGGTGACGTTGCTTCATGGGAGCCCTCGCTTTGTCAGTGGCAGTTTAAAGTCTAGACTATGGTTAGTCGACTTGGTTCCCCGCCGTCCGGTAGCTTTTTGCCACGGACTGCGCTCCGAAACCGGTCGTTGCAATTTTTTGCAGATGACAGGACACTCCAGACACCCCCGACCTGTGTGACACGCCTCGCCCATCCATGAAAACGGCCACCCACAACGCCCTGCGAACACTGCCCTCCGTGGATGCACTGCTCAAGCGACTGCCCGATGAAGTGGCCACCTGGGGCCACCAGACGGTGGTCAGCGCGGTGCGGCACTGCCTGTCGCAACAGCGCGATGCCCTGCAGCAGGACACAGCGGCGAGCCTGAACGAGGCTCTGCTGCTGGAGCAGGTTCGCGCCAGGCTGTTGCGCACCGATCGCGCCTCGCTGCGGCCGGTACTGAACCTCACAGGCACTGTCCTGCACACGAACCTGGGGCGCGCGGTGCTCCCGCAGCAGGCGCTGGACGCCATCGTGACCGTCGCGGGCGGCGCTTCGAACCTCGAATACAACCTGGAGACCGGCAAGCGCGGCGATCGCGAATCGCACGTCGAAGCCCTCGTGTGTGAATTCACCGGCGCCGAAGCCGCCACCGCAGTCAACAATAATGCCGCGGCGGTGTTGCTGGTACTAAACACACTTGCGCGCGACAAGGAAGTGCCGGTGTCACGGGGTGAACTGGTAGAGATCGGCGGATCGTTCCGTATCCCGGAGGTCATGGAGCGTTCCGGTTGCCGCCTCGTCGAGGTCGGCTCGACCAACCGGACACACGCCCGGGACTATCAGGAGGCGGTCACTGCGCACACCGCGCTGCTGTTGAAAGTTCACACCTCGAACTACGCCGTATCCGGCTTTACCCATGCGGTCGACGAGGCGGAACTGGCAGCGCTGGCCCATGCAAATGACCTGCCCCTGGTCGTCGATCTTGGCAGCGGTAATCTCGTGGATTTCACGGCACTGGGATTACCCCATGAGCCGACCGCCGCCAGCGCCCTGGCCAACGGCGCCGATCTCATCACCTTCAGTGGCGACAAACTGCTCGGCGGCCCACAGGCCGGCATTATCGCCGGGCGCGCCGACCTGGTCGCTGCCATCAAGCGCAATCCGCTCAAGCGCGCCTTGCGCCTCGACAAGATGACGCTGGCCGGACTCGCGGAAATTCTCAAACTGTATCGCACTCCCGATACGCTCACGCAGACATTGCCGACGCTGCGACTGCTTACGCGCGCCCAGGCTGAGATCCGTGCCCAGGCGCAGACTGTCCTGGCGTCGGCGCAAAACGCGGTGGGTGATGGTTATACCGTTGACGTGCGCGACTGTCACAGCCAGATCGGCAGCGGTTCATTACCGGTCGACACCCTGCCCAGCTGCGCACTGTCGTTCACCGGACGCGACAGGGGCAACGTCGCAGGCGATCTTGCCGCGCGCTTGCGCCAGACCCCGGTCCCTGTCATCGGGCGCCTGCACCAGGGCGCGCTCTGGCTTGACCTGCGCTGCCTCGCACCCGGCGAAGAATCTTTACTGATAGAGCAACTGCAAGCGGCCCGATGATCGTAGCGACGGCGGGACATGTCGATCACGGCAAGACGTCGCTGATCAGGGCGTTGACCGGCGTCGAAACCGACCGGCTGGCCGAGGAAAAACGTCGGGGCCTGTCGATCAACCTCGGGTACGCCTACCTGCCCTGCCCCGGCTCCCTGCCCGTGGGTTTTATCGACGTTCCTGGCCACCGGCGCTTTATCAATACGATGATCGCCGGCATCAGTGGCATCGACCTGGGCCTGCTGGTCGTCGCTGCCGATGATGGCCTCATGCCGCAAACCCTGGAGCACCTGGACGTGCTGGCCATCCTGGGCATCGAGCGCCTGCTTATCGCCGTCACCAAGATTGATCGCGGGGACAATGCGCGTGTGGATGAGGTCGCTGACGCTGCGAGTGCTGCCGCCACTGCGCGCGGTATGTCCGTGTCGGGGACCTTTCAAGTCGACAACCTGTCCGGCGCCGGTATCGAGGCCCTGACACAGGCGTTACAAGACTGCGCAGGCAATTACGCACGCACGACACCACAGGGCTGTTTCCGTCTGCCGATTGATCGCGCATTCAATGTGCGCGGCACTGGCCTGGTTGTGACGGGCACGGCGCAGAGTGGCGCGGTCGCTATTGGTGACACGCTACAGCTTGTACCGGGCAATCGTGCGGTCCGCGTGCGGGGTATCCGCGTTCACGACGAGGAGGCGCCGCAGGCGATGGCCGGCACGCGCTGCGCGCTCAACCTGGCGGGCATCGACCTTGATGATGTACAACGCGGTGACTGGCTGCTCGCACAGGACTGCGCTGCGCCGGGTGCGTTTATCGATGTGGATGTAGCGCTACTGGAGGCATCAGCCCTGCCACTGAAGCATCTCGCACCGGTCAAACTTTACCTCGGCGCAAGCCGGGTAGCGGCGCGGCTCGCGCTGCCGGACAGTACCGCGGGGCAAAGAGCACTTTTGCCGGGACAACGGGCGCTGGCCCAGCTGCGGCTCGACACACCACTGCCCGTTTATCGCGGCCAGCGGTTTCTGCTGCGCGATCACGCCGAGACGTACGTACTGGGCGGCGGCACGGTGCTGCAACTGGCGGATCGCGCGACACGCAGATTCACGCCGTCCCAGGTCGCAGTGCTCGAGACACTGCGGTTTGGCAGCGCCGATGACTGCCTGACAGGACTACTGACGCAGGAGGGCCTGATCGACATCGACAGGTTTGCAGCCACCTGCAACCTGACGAATAGCGAAACGGACACGCTCTACACCTCGCTGAAGAAATCCCCGGGGCGGATCTGTTTCGAGCAGGCCGGCACACGTTATCTCGCCAGCGACTCTCAGTTCGAACATACGGCGCAACATCTGCATGCGACGCTGTCAGACTGGCATCGGTCACAGCCTCAGGAGCGCGGACTGAAAGCGGGCCGACTGCGCGACGGGTGGTTGCCCGCAAGCGAGATGCCACTGGTCGCAGCAGTGCTGGGTCGCGAAATAAAAGCCGGGGCAATTCACCTCGCCGACGGCTACCTGTCACTGTCGGGTTTCCAGCCACGGCGCCCGGCGGCTCTCGACCGGGCCTGGTCTGCCTACGAGCCACTGTTGAGACAACGGGACACGCGCATCCCGCTGCTGTCCGAAATTCATGCGCAGACGGGCATTGCGATTGAACAGTTGCGGCAGGCGGCCGAAGCGAAAGTTCGTGAGGGAGCCGCATTTCGCGTCTCGGAACGCCGCTATGCCCTGCCGCAGACCCTGAGGACGCTCTGCGAGGGTGTGCTAGAGTTGGTGGCACGCAACGAGGCTGTAACCGTCATCGCTCTGAAGAACCAGTGGGGGCTGGGGCGTAACCTCGTGGTGGAGATCATCGAGTTTCTCGACAGCGTGCGATTCACAGTGCGCCGTGGAGAGGCCCGCGTGATCATCGACCCGGCCATCCCCGACTCGCTGTTCGGAGACGGCGCAGAACGAAGGAAGAGCGATGTCCCCGGTGGGGCACCTGGTCTTCAACACCAGTGAGGCGCTGCACAAGTGCCTGGTGGGTTCGACTCCTACCTCTTCCGCCACCCATCCACATCGCGACAGCACCCGATGACGATCACTGATCGGATGACAGGCATCCCCGGGCAGGCGCTACTGCTGGGCACTGCGGAGGAAAACGGCCAACTGCTGCAGGTTTTTGAGCACGATGGCCTGCGCTATCTCTACTGGGGAGACAACGCACTGCAGTCTGTTATGGAGATCCGCA
>CAYGOX010000003.1:0-7657 GCA_964351485.1 uncultured Halioglobus sp. | reverse complement strand
GTGGTTTATGGGGACCAGCACCTGCGCGCGCGTGATGGGGGACGTCGCCCCCGTCATGCTGACGGCGCTGCGTTTCAGTCCTCCCGTTGATAAAGTGTTGAATCTCGGTGTTGGCGGCGGGACCTTTGAGCGGTATTTCGCTGCGACTGACACGCCGATCGAACTGTCCAGCGTCGAAAAACATGCAGCAGTCATCGACCTGGCTCGTCAATATTTTCATCTTGAGGACACGCCAGTCATTCAGGCAAACGCCGAAGACTATCTGCGCGATTCTCAGCGACACTTTGATCTGATTCTGTGCGATCTCTTCGAGTCGCAGCGGCCGGCTGACTGCCTCGCGTCGTCGCAATTCATGGCCCGGATTGCGAACGCGGTGTCACCGGAACGTGGCACTGCGGTGTTCAACCTGGTCAGCGGCGATCAGCAGAACCTGTTGAACACCTTGAAACGGATAAGAGAGCATCTGCCATGGACCCGCCTGGCGACGGTCGGGGACAGGGGTAACCTGGTGGTGTTTTGTCGGCACTCGCGGCCGCTGGCGAGCGATGACCAGCTTGAACAAAATGCGCGAACGCTGCTTGCATCGGACGCGTTTACGCCGCTGCCGTTCGCATTTAACCTGCTGGAAGTACCTGACCGGGAGGACCAGGGTGGTCCCCCCGGGCGAGAGAGGCGTTAGATCCCGGCGCCAGTGCTGCCGAGCTCTGACTGGTTCATGTCGACGCTGACGACAGTACCGGAGCTGTTATACGTCACGGTGCAGTTGTAGTGCTTGCCCTTGCTGCCGCCCAGGCTCACACCGAAGGCGCCGATGCCACCGATACCACCGCTCTTGGTGTACTGGTAGGACTTGTAGAAGTAGCCGCCGTTCTTGCCGGTACTCACAGGCTCACTTTTGAGCAACGCGTCCAGGTCGTCGGCCTTGGTTTTGCCCTCGACGATCTTGGCACAGGCATCGTAGTCAAACTTCTTGCCAGACTTTGAACCGCCCAGGCCGATCGCGTGGCTGGGCGCGCTGAGGCCGCCGACCAGACCAAATGCCAGCGCCGCAGCGCCCATGGCCTTCACAGTTTTCTGAAAATCCTTCATGGTGTTCTCCCCTTCTTGTTGGTCTTGTTGATGAGCTGTTCGCCATCCGAGCGAACCGGACCGCGCGCAGCGATATGCTGGCATTGATGCGCTCAGCGAAACCCTATCGTTCTGTTTAGCGGTCGACAATGGGATTTGTTGAGGGCGGTGAGCCCGGTCACATTAATGATGAGTGTGCTGGGTCGCAGTTTCAACACTATCGGTGTGGATTTTTTGTGACAGATGCCCACCGTGTGCGATGACCAGGTAGAGGGTCCATACACCCGCCAGGATCAGGAAAACGGCGATGACGCGGCGAAATCGCGTATTTCGCAGCAACGCCTGGACCTGTTGCGCGCCAAAACTGGTGGCCATCATCGCCGGGAGCGTCCCGATACCGAACAGGCCCATCAATACGGCGGCGGTCGCGGCGTTCTGGCTGGTCGCGGCCCAGGCAAGACTGCTGTAGATCAGTCCGCAGGGCATCAAACCCCAGCACAACCCCAGCGCGAGACTCTGCCCCCAGTGCCTGATTGGCAGCCAGCGCGCACTGAGGCGCTGAACCGGTGTCCAGAGCACGGCGCCGGCGCGTTCCAGCACCCGCACACCCTGCCACCAGTTGCCGAGAGAAAGCCCCATCGCGATGAGCAGGAATCCGGCGAGATACCGCAGCCCCACCGTCCAGGCATAGAGGTCGATTGAGCCCGCTGCCCAGCCAACGAGTGCGCCGAGCAGAGCGTAGCTGGCCACCCGCCCACCGTGATAGGCCACCGTGACGGTCACTGAACGCGGTCCGCCGAGGTTGAGCGCGGCCGCGATGCCCCCGCACATACCCAGGCAGTGTCCGGCCCCGGCAAGCCCGAGCAGGAATGCGCTGGTCAACAGCCCCGGATCAATCAGCACGCGACCCCTCATCTTTGGGGGTTTGCGGAGATGCGGGCAGATCGTCGTCGGCCAGTATGCGCCAGGACTCGCGATCGAGATCGTCGTACTGGCCACTGGAAATGGCCCACAACAACAAGCGGATCGCAATCACACAGAAAATCAGTGCAATCGGAATTAGCAGGTAGAGGCTGTCCATAGCTGATCAGCCCCCCGCACTGCGGGACAGCCGCAGCGCATTGAGTACAACCAATAGCGAACTGGCCGACATACCCAGGGCCGCAACCCAGGGCGCGACCATGCCGGCCGCGGCCAGCGGTATTGCGCAGGCGTTGTAGCCCAGTGCCCAGGCGATGTTTTGCCGCATTACCCGGTAGGCTTGGCGGGCAATCTGTTGCGCCTCTTCGACCCGGTGCAAGCCCCCGTCGGTAATCACCAGGGAGGCCTGCGTGCGCGCCAGCTCGGTTGCACCGGCCACTGCAATGGAGACATCTGCGGCACTGAGCACGGGGGCATCATTGAGGCCGTCCCCCACCATGCAGACCACGGCCCCCTCTTCCTGCAGCGCCTGCACGTGTGCAAGCTTCTGCTGAGGCGAGCAGCCGGCATGGGTATCTGCAATTTTCAGCGCTTTCGCGACATGCGCCGCCTGGGCAGAGCCATCGCCGGTGAGCAACTGCACGGTGAGGCCGCGCTCCCTGGCTGCGTCGACTACCGCCGGTGCATCGTCACGCAGGCGGTCGCTGAAGCCTATCCAGGCCAGCGGCTCGTCGGCCCGGACCAGGGCGACCCAGTATAGTGGCTTGTCCGGCGGCGGACTGAGCTGTGGCGCGATCTGGCGGCAAAATGCCTCGGAGCCCATGCGCACAGCAGCGCCTTCGTGCCGGGCCTCGACCCCGGCTCCCTGACAATGCACAACCTCGTGCACGTCCAGTTGCGCGCCAACTCCGGCAAACGCGCGCGCCACCGGGTGGGCGCTTTGCTGCTGCAGCGCCGATGCGAGCTGCATGACGTCTTGCTCGCAGAGGCTGCCTACCGGCATTACCGTATCGATGGACAGGTCGCCCTCGGTCAGGGTGCCGGTCTTGTCAAACACCAGATGCGTGGTTCGCACGAGAGTTTCCAGCGCGTTTTCGGCATTGACAATAATCCCGCGGTCGCGCAGCGCACCGGCCGCCGCTGTGAGCGCAGCGGGCGTCGCCAGTGCCAGCGCACAGGGGCAGCTGATGACCAGCACCGACAACGTCACCCAGAGCGCCTTGTCGGGGTCCATTTGCAGCCAGGCGACGGCCGTGACGGTCGCAACCAGCAAAATGGCGCCGACGAAATAACCGGCGACGCGGTCTGCAAGGGTCGCCAGCGCCGGCCGTGCGCCCTGCGCAGTCTGTACGGAGCGCAGCAGCAGCGCCAGGCGGCTTTCGCGATAGTCTCCGCTGACGCGCGCCTCCAGCGGCTGTCCGGTGTTGATTGTCCCGGCGTAGATAGCATCGCCCGGGGTGACTGCCCGTGGCAACGATTCACCGGTAAAGGCGTCCTCGCGCACATCGCTTTGGCCACGGGTCACCACGGCGTCTGTGGGCACCACCTCACCGGGTTTGACCAGGACAATGTCATCAGCCGCCAGCTTCACGCGCGGCTTCACCGACCAGGCGCCGTCCAACCGGACGCTGACGGCCGCCGGCAGGCTCGCTTCGGTGTCACTCCAGTGTCCGAGGTAACGCTGCCGCGCCCCCTGTTCGAGGTACCGGCCCAACAGCAGGAAAAAGGTAAACATCACCACAGAGTCGAAATACACTGCGCCGGTGCCCGTAACAGTGGCCCAGACACTGGCGGCGAAGGCCAACCCAATGGCCAGGGCAATGGGCAGGTCCATCACCAACGCGCCGTGACGCAGGTGACGCCAGGCGTTGCTGAAAAACCCCCGGGCGCTGTAGGCCACGACGAAAGCGGCCACTGGCAGGCTCACCCAGCGTAGCAGCGCCTGGTAGCGCTCGGCGATGCCCTGCAGGTCGCCGGCGTGCAGGGCGATGGCGAACATACCCACCTGCATCATTCCCAGCCCGGCGACTGCCAGACGCTTGAGCGCGTCGCGTCGCTGTACTCTCAGTTCCTCACGGCGCCCGGCCGCGATGTAGGGTTTGGGGGTGTAACCAAGTCTGGACAGGTGAACAAACAGGTCGCTGACGCGCAGTTGCGCAGGCTGCCAGTCGATATCCAGCCGGCTGTCATGCAGGTTGACCACCGCCCGGCTCACGCCCGGCACCTGGCGCAGGGCGTTTTCGATCAGCCAGGTACAGGCCGCACAGGTAATGCCGTCAACCAGGATGCTCGCCGTGCGTTGCCCGCAGGGAAGATCGGCGCAGAACGTCGCCGCCAGCGTGTCGTCGTCGTAGACGGCGTAGTCGGCGTCCTGCTCCAACTTTGCATCGACCGGTCGCTGACTGAACGCGGAGCGCTGGCGGTAAAAACCGGACAGGCCGCCGGCATCGATCATTGTCGCCACGGCAGCGCAGCCGGGGCAACACATTGGCTGATCCTGCCCGTTTATCGTGGCACTGAAACGCAGGCCGGGCACCAGCGCCTCACCACAGTGGTAACAGCCGGTGGATGCGTCGGTAGCGGGATCGGGCAAAGCCGCTGTCACGGTTGCCGCCTAGCCGGGAGGCGAGCGTGCGAAATCGGGGGATGACAAGACCCCATCGAGGCGCCAGGCACTCTCCCCTGCCGGTTCGAGAATCCAGTGCCAGCGCGGCCCGACAGGCTCGCGGAGTGTGGCGACATAGCGCCCGTTGTCGAGTGGCTGCAGTGCCACAGTGAAGTCCCGGTTGGCCTCGAGCGGGTGCGACAGGCGCAATGTCAGCACCTGATCGGCAACCGGCCCGGTTACCGTGACCGCGACGGATGCGCCGGAAATTTCAAAGCCAGCCGCGAGCCCCAGGGTTTCCGCACGTTCGCGTTTTTCCAGCTCGCGATTGATCGCCAGCCCGGTCTTGTAATACTCATCGACCACCAGGTCATCGGCGTGCCGGTTGGCGATGACGATCATCGTTATGCCGGCGACGACTACGCAGGCTGGTAAAGCGAAGACGAACCAGGGCCAGAACTGGCGATACCAGGGCGTCGGATCTGCCTGAAAAGTCGCTTGTGTCATCGTACAGGCCCTATGAAGCGTGATTCCACGGTTGTTGCCAGGTCGGGTTCATCGATACCGCCAACGCTGAAAGTCACTGGCGTGCTGCCCTGTGTCACCTCGTCCGCGGGCACCCGCAGGCGCAGTGTCACCTTGCGTATCTCGCCGCCATCGAGCGTCACGTTGCGCTCCCCGACGACTTCGGCCTGGTCCAGGCCTTCCACCGCGATGAGCAGGCGCGCCGGATCGCGGCGCATATTGGCAATATGCAGGCTGTAGATATTGTCGATCTTGCCGTCGAGAGTTTCAACGTAAAGCTGTTGCCGGTCGCGCTGCACGGTGACATCCAGCGGCACGCGAGACACCACGGTGTAGATGAACACGCTGACCATGACGGCCAACATGAGCGAATAACCGATTATGCGCGGACGCAGCCAGTGGGTTTTGCCGCCGTCAAGCGCCCGTTCGCTGGTGTAGCGGATAAGACCGCGCGGATAGTCCATCTTGTCCATGACGGAGTTACAGGCATCGATACACAGCGCACAGCCGATGCACTGGTACTGCAGGCCGTCGCGTATATCGATTCCGGTTGGACAGACCTGGACACACAGCTGGCAATCGATACAGTCGCCCTGTTTCAGCGCCTCGTGGGGCGTACTGCGCTTGCGCGAGCCCCTCGGCTCTCCCCGGTGGTGGTCGTAGGAGACGATGAGGGTGTCGTGATCGAACATCACGGACTGGAAACGGGCATACGGGCACATATACATGCACACCTGCTCGCGCATCCAGCCCGCGTTGATATAGGTCGCCATCGTGAAAAAGATAATCCACAAGATCGCCCAGTCGGTGAACTGGAGCGCCACCAGATCGGTCGCCAGATCGCGGATGGGATAAAAATAGCCGACAAAGGTGAAGCCGGTAACAAATGCCACAAACAGCCAGCCCGCGTGCTTTGTGCCCTTGCGCAGTACCTTGTTGAGTGACAGGGGCTCCTTGTCGAGCTTCATACGCTGGTTGCGGCTGCCCTCGGTCTTCTGCTCCACCCACATGAAAATACTGGTCCACACGGTCTGCGGACAGGTATAACCGCACCACAATCTTCCTGCGAAGGTGGTGACGGCGAACAGCGAGTACGCCGCGATAATCAGCAGAAAGGCCAGCAGCGGAAAATCCTGTGGCCACAGTGTCAGGCCGAAGATATCAAACTTGCGCTCGGGGAGATTGAACAGGACGGTCTGGCGACCGTCCCAGTACGTCCAGGGCGGGATCAGGTAGCCCAGTAAGAGTGGCCAGCCGGTGAACAGCCGGATGCGCTGAAAAAAGCCCTCGATCTTGCGCGTGTAGATTTTTTCGCGACGCTGATAGAGGTCGATTTCGGCGACCTCGGCGGGCACGACTTCCTGGATATCGATTTTGTCGGCATCAGACATGACATGTGATCGGGTGGTACTGCCCGGCAGCAATGCCGGACAGCCCTACCGGGTACTACTCCTTGTCCTTGCTCAGGCTGTAAACGTAGGCGGTCAGCAGGTGCAGCTTACTGTCACTGAGCTGGTTGCCGAAGGACGGCATCGCGCCCTGGCGTCCGGCTCGCAAACCGTGGCTGATCTGCGCCTCGGTGCTGCCGTACAACCAGACATCGTCGGTCAGGTCGGGAGCACCCAGGGCCTGGTTACCCTTGCCCTGCGCGCCGTGACAGGCCAGGCAGTAAGTGCTGTAGAGTCCCGCGCCCGGCTCGGCAGCCGCAGCATCGTGCTCCAGAGCGGACAGCGAACGCACGTACTGCGTCAGTTGCGCGATCCCCTCGTCATTAATGACACCGCCCCAGGCCGGCATGGCCGCCTGACGGCCGTGGTTCAGTGTGGCACGGATTGCATCGGGCGTACCGCCCCACTGCCAGGAAGCATCGGTCAGGTTCGGAAAGCCGTAGCTGCCGCGTGCATCAGCACCATGGCATTGCGCGCAGTTGTTCTGAAACATCCTTGCGCCCATTTTCAGTGCGGCCGGATCCTGTACGATCTTTTCTATCGGCATACCCAGGTACTGGTCGCGAATGGCGCCGTAGCGCGCCTCGGCCTCGCCCACGCGCTCCTCGTGCTGCTTCAGCGCAGTCCACTTCAGCGCACCTTCATATTTTCCCAGTCCGGGGTAAAAAATCAGGTAGCCAATGCCCCAGATAATCGTCAGGGCAAACATATAGAACCACCAGGCCGGCAACGGGTTGTCCAGCTCGGTAATTCCGTCGTACTCGTGACCGGTGGTCTCTTCACCGGGTTGCGCAGACTTGGTCCTGTTCGCCAGCAGCACCCAGGCAGTCAACACGATAGACAGTATCGTGAGGGTGATGATCCACAAACTCCAGAAATCAGACATGGTTCTTGTTCCCTTCGCTCTTCGCGGTTTCCGGTTCGTCGGCGAACGGCAGGTTAGCCGCCTCGTCAAATGCTTTCTTGCGCTTGCTGCTGTAGGCCCAGACACACAGACCGATGAAGGTCAGCAGCAGGAACGCCGTCGACAAGCCTCTCAAATCGTTGATATCCATGTGCTAGCGCCTCGCCTGTAACAGGGTGCCAAGTT
>CAYGOX010000002.1:27946-46404 GCA_964351485.1 uncultured Halioglobus sp. | reverse complement strand
CGACGACCTGCTCACCGGTGTGCATATCCTGCCGTTTTACCCCTGGAGTTCCGACGACGGCTTTTCCGTGATCGATTATTCGAGCGTGAACGAGGCCCTGGGCACCTGGCGCGATATCGAGGCGATCAGCGCCGACTACGACTTGATGGCAGATCTGGTCATCAACCACTGCTCCGGTCGCAGCCTGTGGTTTGACAATTTTTTGCAGGATCGCGATCCGGGCCGCGGCTACTTCTACACGGCCGACCCCGACTCCGACCTCAGCGCCGTCGTCCGGCCGCGCACCTCGCCCCTGCTGCGCGAGGTTGAAACCAGCAGCGGCGTGCGTCACGTGTGGTGTACGTTCAGCCACGACCAGGTCGACCTCGATTTCAGGAACCCTGAGGTGCTGAAACAGTTCGTGTCGATCATTCGGCAGTACCTGGATGCCGGGGTGCGTATCTTTCGCCTGGACGCCATCGCGTTTGTCTGGAAAATTCCCGGCACGAGCTGTCTCAACCTTGAAGAGACACACGAACTGGTGCGGCTGCTGCGAACACTGGTGGAACACGCTGAACCCCGCGCCATCCTGATCACCGAGACAAACATTCCCAACCGCGAGAACCTGTCCTACTTCGGCAACGCGAACGAAGCGCACTGCGTCTACAACTTTTCGCTGCCGCCCTTGCTGGTCAACACGCTGGTTACAGGCGACTGCCAGTACCTGAAACAGTGGATGATGAGCATGCCGCCGGCGCAGAACGGTACGGCCTACTTTAATTTCATCGCCTCGCACGATGGCATCGGGTTGCGCCCCGCCGAGGGCCTGCTGTCGGACGACGAGTTGCAGACGCTGATCGAAACAATGAACCGGTTCGGTGGCCACGTGTCGTACCGGGCGCTGGAGGATGGCAAGCAGAAACCCTATGAGATCAACATTGCCCTGGTCGACGCGCTCAAGGGCACCGTCCGCGGCGAAGATGAGTTCGGGTTTGCGCGTTTCGTCTGCGCGCACACTGTCATGCTGGCGCTCGAGGGCATTCCGGGACTGTACATTCACAGCCTGCTGGGCGGCCGCAACGACCACGAACGCGTGAGCAACACCAACCACTACCGCGCGATCAATCGCCACCAGTGGCGCTACGAAACACTGATTGCGGCGCTGGAGGATGCCGAGTCTGAACACCGCCGTATTTTCGACGCGCTCAAGTGGCTGCTGAAAATCCGTTCGGCGCAGCCGGCCTTCCACCCCAACGCCACCCAGTACACCCTGCACCTGGGTGCTTCGGTATTTGGCTTCTGGCGCCAGAGCATCGACCGGCGGCAGAGCATCTTCTGCCTGAACAACGTCACCGACCAGCCGCAGACAATCACCCTGTCAGACATTAACCTGATCGAAAGCCAGGATTGGTACGACCTGCTGGGCGACAACGCGTGCCCCACCGCAGACGCAACTCTGTACCTCGCGCCCTACCAGTCGGCGTGGATTACCAACGTCAGGCACTGACGCGGAGATTTACTTGGGGCCGGTAATCGGCCAGTCAGCCGCATCCACGACATGGGCGGGCTGCGGCGGCTGATTGCCCTCCCACTTGGCGACAAATGTGCCCTCGGGGTCGTGCTCCTTCGCCTGTTTTTCCAGATTGAAGTGTCTGCCTCCGCGCGGGTCAGCACCGACGCCGGCAATGTATTGCCAGTTGCCGTAGTTACTGGCCACGTCGTAGTCGATCAGGTGCTGCTCGAAGAACGCCGCGCCGTAGCGCCAGTCCAGCGCCAGTTCGTTCACCAGGCAACTCGCCGCGATCTGCCTGCCGCGGTTGCTCATCCACCCGGTCGCGACAAGCTGGTGCATCAACGCGTTTACCAGGGGAAAATCGGTGCTACCGCTACACCAGCGGGCGAAAGCGCGCGGCTCGAAAGTGCAGCGCGCCACCCGCTTCCTGCCGCCACCGGGCCTGAGGCGAAACAGGTTGATGTCATCACCAAAGGCGCGCCACAGGAAAAACTCGCGCCAGAGCAGTTCCAGGTAAAGCCAGTGGGTGGATTCCGATCGTCCCTGCCTCTGTTCAAACTGCCGGATCGCCTGGTAAACCTGCCGGACCGACAGGCAGCCGTTGGCGAGCCAGGGCGAAAGTGTGCTCGATCCGTCCAGTGGATCCAGGCTGTTGCGAGTCTGCTTATAGTCGGCAATACCCTGCTGCTCGAACACAAACTGCCGCAGCCGACGCTCGCCGTGGCTCGCGCCACCGCGCACAGGAAAGGCCAGGTGCACCGCGCCCGCAGCTGCCGGTACCCGGTGAAAATTGACCGCGGGGGGCGGCGGCAGAGTGGCGGGAATGGCCAGTGGCCGGGCCACGTCCAGCGCTTCCACGCGCTCTCGAAACGGTGTGAAGTGCGGCGGCATGCTTGCCGGCGCAAACGGCAGCGACTCGCGATCAAACAGCGCGTTGGCCCTGTGAATCTCCAGAGGGACGTCCAGGCGGGCGCGCAGCCGTTCGAGGCTCTTGCGCTCGTGGAAGCCGGGAACAGCTGACGTCGCTACCGCGTCAATCGCGTAGTCACGCACCAGGTCCGGAATCACCAGCTCCGGCGACCCCTCCAGTACCAGCAGGTTCTGGCCAAGGGGTGCAAGCGCCTCGACCAGCGCCTGCAGGCTCTCGCGCAGGAACCGCTCGCGCTGCCCCCCCATACCCGTGATATTGCACCAGGGTCGGTTGAGCGGCATGAGATAGACGAGCAATAACGCTTCGCCCGCGACCTGGCTCGTCAGCCCCGGGTTATCCGCCAGGCGAAGGTCACCCTGGAACCAATACAGACGTCTCATACTCTACGATACGCTCGGCCTTCGCCGCTGGATTGAGGATCATGGGCGTTTGAGGGTCCGATTTCCGCTTTTTTATGTTTAGTTAACCCCTATCAAGCTCATTAAATTATTCCATTTCCCTCTATCAAAATGCATTGCTACCTTTTTCCCCACAGGATTCGAGCTTAAATATCCTGCAGACCTATACGTGACCCGTAACATCGCAAAGAGGATATAAGAGTATGAACAAGTGCAATACGATTATGGCCGCTGCCGTGGCAGGCGCTCTCGCGCTGTCCATGGCAACGACATCCGCCCTGGGGAGTTCGACCAAGCCTGCCGGTGCGATGGGCGCCGGGGAGGCTTCCGCGACACAGCCCAAGAGCAACCAGTTCTGGTGGCCCGACCAGCTCGACCTGTCGCCGCTGCGTGACCACGACGCACGCTCCAACCCCTATGGCGCCGATTTCAACTACGCCGAAGCATTCAAAAAACTCGACCTGGACGAGGTCAAGTCCGACATCGACGCCGTGCTGACCGACTCCCAGGACTGGTGGCCGGCCGATTTCGGCAACTACGGCCCGTTCTTCATCCGTATGGCCTGGCACTCGGCCGGCACCTACCGGACCCTGGACGGCCGCGGTGGCGGTGACGGTGGCCAGCAGCGCTTCGACCCGCTCAACAGCTGGCCCGACAACGGCAACCTCGACAAGGCGCGCCGCCTGCTGTGGCCGATCAAGCAGAAGTATGGCCAGAGCCTGTCCTGGGGCGACCTCATGATCCTCGCGGGCAACGTCGCGCTGGACAACATGGGCTTTGAAACCTACGGCTTCGCCGGCGGACGCACCGACGAGTGGGAACCCGATATCGTGTACTGGGGTCCCGAACTCGAGATGCTGGCCAGCGATCGTGAAGAAAAGAACGGCCAGCTGCAGCGCCCGCTGGGTGCCACGCACATGGGCCTCATTTACGTGAACCCGGAAGGCCCCAAGGGCAAACCCGATCCGGTCGGCTCCGCGAAAAACATTCGCGTCGCCTTCGGCCGCATGGCAATGAATGACGAGGAGACCGTTGCGCTGATCGCCGGTGGTCACACCTTCGGCAAGATGCACGGCGCGCACAAGCCCGCCGGCTGCATGGGTGCCGAACCCGGCGGCGCCTCGCTCGAAGAGCAGGGCCTGGGCTGGAAAAACGACTGTGGCAAGGGACACTCCGAAGACACCATCACCAGCGGGCTGGAAGGCGCCTGGACACAGGCTCCCACCCAGTGGACCACGCTCTACCTGCAAAACCTGCTGAACCTCGAGTGGAAGCAGACACGCAGCCCCGCGGGCGCGATCCAGTGGATTCCCAAGGATGAGGCGATGCACAACACCGTCCCCGATGCTCATGTCGAAGGCAAAAAGAATCCGCCTGTCATGACGACTGCGGACCTGGCGGTGAAGTTCGACCCGGCCTACCGCGCCATTGCAGAGCGCTTCCTGGCTAATCCCGACGAGTACCAGCTGGCCTTCGCCAAGGCATGGTTCAAGCTGACTCACCGTGACATGGGCCCGAAAGCGCGCTACCTGGGCGACGATGTACCCGAGGCGGATCACCTGTGGCAGGACCCGATTCCGGCCGTCGAGCACAAGCTGGTCAGCGCCGGTGACGTTCGGTCGCTGAAGAAAGACATCCTGGATTCCGGCCTGAGCGTACCCGAGCTGGTACGGACTGCCTGGGCATCGGCGGGCAGTTTCCGTGCCGCTGACCTGCGCGGTGGCGCCAACGGCGCGCGTATTGCGCTGGAGCCGATGCGCAGCTGGAGCGTGAACAACCCGGCCGAACTGGAAAAGGTGCTGGCCAAGCTCACCGAGATCCAGAACGACTTCAATGATTCACGTCGCAGGGTCAAGGTGTCACTGGCTGACCTGATCGTACTGGGAGGTGCCGCCGCGATTGAAAAGGCCGCTGACGAGGCGGGTATCGATATCGAGGTACCCTTCACGCCGGGCCGCGGCGACGCGACACAGGCGCAGACAGACGTCAACTCCTTTGCTGAACTGGAGCCTGCGGCTGACGCTTTCCGCAACTACTTCAACGCGGCAGCAGCCTACCGCACACCGGCCGAGATGCTCGTTGATCGCGCTGACCAGCTGAGGCTCACGGTGCCGGAAACAGTGGTACTGCTCGGCGGCCTGCGGGTACTGGGTGCCAACGCACCGGGTGTCACCCACGGCGTGTTCACCGATGCCCCTGGAACATTGACCAACGACTTCTTCGTCAACCTGCTCGACATGTCGACGCAGTGGGTCAAAGCCGACTCAGAAGGCCTGTACAACGGCATCGACCGCGCCAGCGGTAAGCGCAAGTACACGGCCACGCCTGTCGACCTGTTGCTGGGCTCGAACTCGGAGCTGCGCGCGATTGCAGAGGCGTACGCCTATGACAATGCCGGCGAGCGCTTCGCGCAGGACTTCGTCAACGCCTGGACCAAGGTCATGCAGCTCGACCGCTTCGACCTGCACCACGACATCTAGGCTCTTACCGGCCGCGGCGCTACGCGCCGCGGCCGACTACACCCTGATGGGTTCCCACCTCGACGCGCCCGGAAACAACTTGGGCGTGGCTTTCAAGCAACACCAGCTCACCACCGCATACTTCGTTCCACGCGTCACCTGCTCAGCACGATGCAGGAACACGTTGTTGGATGGAAACAGCACGAGATCCCCGGCCTGTGGGCGGTAGGTGTAATTGAGGCGCGTGAACGTCAGTTCACCCCCCTCGTAATCGTCGTTGAGATACAACAGCAAACTGACATCACGATCCGCGACACGATGAAAGCGACGCGATTCCACGTCGAAGGCTTCGCTGTCCGCGTGCTCGCTGTACTTGCCACCTACCTTGTAACGCAGAATATAGGGCGGCTCGAAAAAATCAGGCGCACCGTAGCGCCTGGTGACAATCTCCGCCATGGCGCGGCGGAACAGGTCGTCCAGCGCGCCCTGTCGTTTACTCGAATCAACCACCTGCGTCACACGACCGGGGTCACGCCGCTCAACCTGCTTTTTCTCGGTCGATTTCTCCATGTCGATCACTTTCAACCACCGCGCCTGCTGCTTGTCGGCAAAACGGGTGAGCTTGCGACACTCCGCCGGGGCCAGAAAATTTTTCACAACGGTGACGCCCCTGGGCGGCTCACGCTCAGGAGCGGCTGAGGCGCAACACTCTCCAAAGGGCTTGTCACTGCCGCAATAACAGGGCCTGGCCGCGTCAAAATGAAACGGCTTTACGAAGTGTTTCTGCATTCTGGGCTAACTCGGTCCGGCACTCGTCAGTATAACCACCACGTAACCGCCACCGGGCACAGGATGGCCCGGCTCCATGGTGATCGCAGCGGATGATAGCGCGCGGACAGGAGGGTTAGCCAGTCCGCGCGAACCGCGCAGACCGGCCGGGGGTCATCAGTTGCGTCGCATCAACACCAACAGCGCTGGGAGAAGCAACAGCAGGGTCGCCGGCAAGGGGACCGTGCGACGAACCTGGAAATCCAGCGCATACTGCGGCACGCGCCCGGAGGTCTCCTGGATCCAGAACGCGTAAGTGCCCGGTCCAAGCGCACCGACAAATCCGGTGCCGCCGAACAGTGCGTTACCGAGGTCGTCCAGCACGTCATTGCCAACGGTGGCACCCGGAAGGGCGCCGATAAGCGTATTGCCCAGCAGCGACGCGGGAGAGAATAGCGACGTGATCTGGTTGCCGGCCTCGACGGCGAAGAAGCCCTGGTCGTCGGCCGAGTTGTAGACATCCAGGACAATGGCGGCCAGTTCAAAACCGGCTGCAATCGTCAGCGAAAAAATATCGCGGTCCAGAGGCGACGAGCTGGTGCTGCCCGTCACCACATTGGAGCCCTCACCGACCAGGACTGCCGTCGGGGCCAGGTTGTTGTCGGACAGGTCGCCAGAAACGGATTCGTCATACACCGGCAGTGCGCTTGCACCGCCCGCCCACAAACAAAACGCCAGCACCGCGGCGATGAAACGGAATTGCGTAACCATGTGTCTGTTCTCGCTTGTCAGAGTTATCACGTTATTGTTACTAACAAGCGTAGTAGAAGGTCAGTGTTTTTCAATAATGGAGCTGCCATCACGGGAGCCTCAATGGCCGCAATGTTTTTGGGGTTTATCGCACAGCAAATCTTCCGGGACGCGTCCGGGCCGTTTTGCACGATGCGTCACAGCCGGCACCAAAACGGTGCCGGTCAGCTGGACAACCTACCCCAAATTTGATACCACAGACTCCCTGCGCGCAGGCTGGAATACCAGCACCCTAGAGGCAACAGATTGTGAGTGATAAAGCCCTGGCACCGTTTCGCGTGACGACGAGAACCGTCGTCATGCTGGGCCCGGAAGGTATTCAGCTGGTGAACGGTGCGGGCGCACCGCCACTGCTTCTCGACTATCCCCAGTTGCTGACACTGAGCGCCATCCACACCAATGAGTTTTACGAGCCGGCCGAGGTCGCGCAGTACATGGCCGACCGGCATGGCCTGGACCCGGAGGTCACCCACAAGTTTGTCCGCGGCCTGGTCGTGTTCCGCCGACTGCGCCGTCGACCCAACGCAGTACCTTCGCTGCCCCTGCCCTCATCGACGCTGCTCACGCAAACGCTGTCCATCGCCAACCCCGACCTGGACGGACTGCTGGCACTGAAGGCGCCACTGACCACGCGCATGCACCAGGGCGACTTTCAGCTGATCGATCACGATGGCGGCGTCATCCTGACGCTGACGCCCGCCGACCTGATCGCCCTGGGACAATTCGTACAGCCAATCAGCCTCGAGGCAGGCTTTGAGCGACAGCGCGATCGCCTGCAGGAAAACGCCATCGATCTGCCTGCGCTGCGCGACATGCTGACGGCCTGCAAGAACGCCGGCTTGCTGTCACTGGTGCAGTCAAGTGCGCAAGGCAAGGTGAGCTCCATCGCGTCACTCACACGCAACCAGGCCAAGAAAGCGCGGTTCGCTGCCTTCGCCGAAGAGCAGGAGGCAGCCGAGGCGAGTCGCCGCGAGTCGACCGGTGTCACGCGGCCCAGGGTTATCCCGGTCGTGCATGACGAGAGCGTACCCGCAGCACTCGGACTGATCTTCGCCTACGCCAAGGATTATGCGGACGGTGAACTGGAGGCGTTCTACGATTTTCGCCTCGACTGGTACTGGGATGAGGATCGCCTGCCGCTCTACACTGAGGCGCCGGCGATCTACCTGCATTCCAACTATTTGTGGACGCACGAGAAGAGCATCGCATCGTCGGCCAGGATCAAGGCGCTCAACCCCGACAGCATTACGATTCACGGCGGGCCGGACACACCAAAATACCCGGCTGACGCCGAGGCCTATATGGCCCAGAACCCGCACGTGGATATTATTATTCGCGGCGAAGGCGAAGCCAGTTGCGCAGACGTACTGGACAAACTTCGCACGGTGATCGGAAACAAAGATCCGGACCTTTCAGTCTTGCGCGACGTTCCAGGCATTACCTACCGTTACAAGGATGAAATCGTCCGCACGCCCGATCGCGAACGTATCGGTGACCTCGACCTGGTTCCGTCCCCTTACCTCACCGGCCTGTTCGATGCCTTTATCGGTATCCCGCGCCTGCACGTAACGCTCGAGACCAATCGCGGCTGTCCCTATGCCTGCACGTTCTGCGACTGGGGCAGTGCGACGTCCAGCAAAATTCGAAAGCTGGATCTCGATCGCATCTTCGCGGAACTCGAGTGGTGCTCACGCGCGCAGATTCAGTCAGTGTCCGTCGCCGATGCGAACTTCGGCGTGTTCGAACGCGACGTGTTTGTCGCCGAGAAAGTGAGCCAGCTCAAGCGCGACACGGGTTACCCGGAAGCGTTTGGCGGCAGCTTTGCCAAGAATTCCACCAAGTACCTGCAAACCATTATTCGCCTGATGGCAGAAGCCGACATCTGGACACAGGGCGTCCTGTCGCTGCAAACGATGGACGACACGACCCTCAAAACCATCAAGCGCTCCAATATCAAGGTCGCCAAGTACGATGCACTGGCCAACGAAATGCGCGCAGCCAACCTGCAATTGTCGGTGGAACTGATGATGGCATTGCCCGGCTCGACGCTGGACTCGTTCACCGAAGATCTGCAGCAGTGTATCGACCGCGACATCCAGGCGCGGATCAATCACACCACGCTGCTGGTCAACAGCCCCATGAATGACCCGGAGTACATGGCAAAGTACGAGATCAAGACAGGCCAGGCCCTCGCACCGGGAACCACACCGTATATCGAGTCCACTAGCACTTTTACCAAGGAAGACCTTGAAAAGATGCTCATCATCCGCGACATGTACATCCTGCTCGATAATTTCGGCGTGCTCAGGCTGACGTCACGGTTTGTCCGCCAGCAAACGGGTATGCGCGAAATGGATTTCATGCTGCGCCTGTTTGAAGAGGCCGGGCGCGAGGTCAACGAAAAACTCTGGCCCACCCTCAGCACACTGGTGCACCAGGGCCGGAACATGATGGCGCCACCCTATAGCTGGGCGCTGATGATTGACGAACTCAAATCCTTCCTGGTCGAACGACTGGGCATCGCTGACGATTCGGCGCTGGCCGCAATTATGCGCGCGCAGCACGCACTGTTGCCGGCGTTTGGCCGTCGCTATCCCCAGGTGGTCGAACTGGAACACGATATCGTGCATTGGCATACGCAAATGCTGGCGGCGAAGTCTGCTGGACACTGGCAGGACTGGCAGGACGTGGTTCCCCCGCTCGCTGAATTTGGGCCGGGCACGATGGAAGTCAACGACGCCGATGGCTTCGTGACCAATATGCTCGGATGCTCCATCGAATCCTCCGGCATCGGCGTCAACTGGGACATGGATTCCGGTATCGGCCGCGCGCGGGTCTCACAGGATTTTGACTCCGCCTGGCTGCCGGAAGATTCCAATATCATCCAGACCGGGTGATCCGGCCGCGGCCAATACCCGTACGTACTTCAAGGCCTTGGCTTTGGGGGCGCAAACCTCCATACTCCCTGACCCGAAACATCAACCACTGAAGCGTCGAGGTCTTGCGCATGCACACACGATTCCCCCCGCACTCCAAATCCTTGTCACTGGCCACGGCAGCGGCCATCGGTATCGCCCTCAGCCCGATTGCCGCGCAGGCGATGCTTGAAGAGGTCATCGTCACGGCACAGAAACGGGAGCAAAGCCTGCAGGATGTGCCGCTCTCTGTGGCCGCATTCAGCGGTGAAGCACTGCGGGAATCGGGTATCAAGGATGTTTTCGATCTGCAGGTGAACGCGCCGGGATTGACCATCGACCAGAACCAGAACGCCACGACCTCCAACTTCTCGATTCGCGGTATCGGTACCGGCGGCAACAATTTCGGACAGGAGTCTTCCGTGGGCCTGTACGTGGATGGCATCTACCGCTCCCGCCAGAGCTCGATGATCAGCCAACTGGTCGACATGGACTCGGTGGAAGTTCTGCGTGGCCCCCAGGGCACGCTGTTCGGGCGCAACACACTATCGGGCGCCGTGCAGTTCAAGACCGCTGCGCCGGACTTCGAAGGCACCGGCTTCCTCGAAGCCACGGCAGGCAACTACGACCTGCTCAACCTCAGTGGTGCCAAGTCGTTCACCCTGATAGAGGATGTGCTGGCGGTAAGACTCACCGGCTTTTCCAGCGAGCGCGACGGCTGGATCAAGAACATCGCTCCGGCCAACAGCGATGATGACAAGATTTTCGATCGGGATCGCTGGGGCTGGCGCGCACAAGCACTGTGGACACCCACCGAAGAACTCACCGTACGCGTTATCATCGACGACTCCGAACTGGATGAGGTCTGTTGCGGCACCACAGTCACCTTTGACAACAACCGCCCAAGTGCAATCGACGGCACGCCCGGCTCCGACAGCCTGCTGGCCGACCCGGCCAACAATGCCACGTTCATCTCTGAATCACAGGTATTCGACAACGACGTCGCCTACTCCTTCAACCCCGTCTCCCAGTCAGAGGATTCGGGCATTTCAATTCAGGCCGACTATGATATCGGCGACTATACGCTGACTTCCATCAGCGCCTGGCGCGAGTTCAACTCCTTCGACGAAATCGACGCCGATTTTACCGACCTGGATGCACTGACCGATACCAACGATGCAAAACAGGAGGCGTTTTCCCAGGAACTGCGCGTCACCTTTATCGGCGAGCGCTGGAACTACGTGGCAGGTGCATACTATTTCACCCAGACACTGGACACTGAGTCCGTCCTGACTTTTGGCGAGCAGACTACACTGGTCGCCTCGAATTTCGCGGGCATCCCGCTACCGGCCTCGTTTTTCCCAGCGGGTGATTTTGCCACTGACATCAACGAGCAGGACCACGAGAGCTGGGCACTGTTCGGCCAGTTCGACTACCAGCTCACAGACAGCCTGACGCTGACAGCGGGCCTGCGCTACTCGGACGAGAACAAGAAGCTCGACACGCTCTATCTCGAGTCGAGCACGGCGGGCGGCTTCTTCCTGCCGCAGTTCGCCGCAACCTTCAGTCGCGAGGATACCCAGGAAGAGATCAACGACGACCAGGTGACCGGCACTATCAAGCTGTCCTATTTCGTGAACAACGACATCATGGTGTACGCCTCTTACGGCAAGGGCTACAAGGCCGGCGGTACCAATACCGACCGGATCGACCCCGCTTTTGAGCAGGTCTTCGACGCCGAGACAACCGACTCCTACGAAATCGGCATGAAAGCGGAATTTCCCGAACAGGCGCTGCGCCTGAACGTGGCGCTGTACATGGCAGATGTCGACGACTTCCAGGTGGGCACCTTCACCGGTTCCGGGTTCAACCTCCAGAACGCGGCTACGGTAGAAACCTGGGGCGGCGAGGTAGAGCTGACCTGGCAACCCACCGACACCACAACCGTCACAGCGGGCTATGCCAAGGCTGTCGCGGACTTTGACGAATTCCAGTTCGGCAACTGCTGGGCGGCCACGCCGTTCCGCCTCGGTATTCCCGACCCGGGTGGTCGTGTGCTGGACGAGAACGGCAACCCGCGCCCGATCGGCCCCGGCGACGATCCGTTTTCACCCACCTTCTGTGATCGCAGCGGCGGTCGACTCGGCACCAACCCGGAAGATTTCCTTGCGCTGGGTGTACGCCAGGATTTCCGTCTATCCGACTCGATCAGCGGCTTCGGTTTGCTGGAGTACACCTACACCGGTGACATGGTGCTCGATCAGTCCAACGACCCATTAAGCGAGCAATCGCCCTACGATCTGTGGAACCTGCGCGTCGGCCTGTACTTCGAACAGCACGATATCGAAGTGACTGCCTGGGGCCGCAACATCTTCGATGAGGAGTACAACGGAACGGTATTTCCCGCTGTACTGCAGACGGGCAAACTGGTGGGCTACCGCCGCGAACCCGCGACCTACGGTGTGACTGTCCGCAAGGATTTCTAGTCTGTCCGACCCACTTACCGTGCGCGGCGAACGCTGTCGCGCATGGCGATATCTGCATGCCACGACCAGAGGTTCTCCAGCGCCCGGACCGGCGCCAGGCCCACGTGCTGCGCTGCGAACTCGATGCAACAGAACGCGGTAATATCGGCGACAGTGTATCGTCTGCCTGCCACGAACGGCCACCGACCGAGTTCTTCGTCCAGGCGTTCGTAGTAACGATGCACTAGAGCATCACTACGCTCTTTCGCCGCCGGGATCGGCTCGACCAGCCCACTGGCGGCCACGACCGGACCATTGAGCCAGGAAACCTGAACCTGCTGGAAAAGCTCCAGCTCGATAAACCGGTGTCGCATTTCAATCAGCGCAACCTCCCTTGGCCCCCCACCGAACAGGTTGGGTTCGGGGTGCAGGGCTTCAAGGTAACGAGATATGGCAACCGACTCTGCAATACAGGTGCCATCGTCCAGAGCCAATACCGGCACCTTGCCGCTGGGATTGCGCGCGAGAAATTCGGGGGTGTTCTGTTCACCGGCCGCCAGGTCCATATTCTGAACCTGCAGTGTGACCCCTTTCTCGGCGGCAAAGATCAGTACCCGCCTGGGATTGGGAGCCCCTTCAGAGCTGTACAGGATCATGCTTGTCGCGCTCGTCCGCCGCCGTGTGCACCATTTGCTGCATCCAGTATACGCCAGGCCACCGTACAGTCATGACCTGTTTGGGGAACGCTCTGGGTCAATGTCATGCCGCCCACAAGACACTCATCGCGATGAACCGCTGATGCATTGCGCTCGTACTACAGGACACAGTTACACTGATACACCACTAGAGGTTTTTCGTGTCCAGGCTCACCGTTTCACTCGCATTGTTTTTCGGCATCATCTCGATGCTCATTGTTTGGGGTATGCAGACCAACGGGTTCGAACGTACCAGCGTGCACCGCTGTACGGGGCCCTGCTACGAGGACTGGGTTGCCGAGACCGGCGGGGTGGTAGCGATCGCACAAAATGCCGCCCTGGAACGCGCATCTGCAAGCCCCGCTGAGTTAGGCGAGAAAGCCTACACAGGCTGCGTGGCGTGTCACGGCGCTCGCGGTGAGGGTGGCATTGGCCCGGCACTGGCCGGACAAACTGAAGAGGCTATTGCAGGCAAGCTGCTCGCCTACAGAAACGGGGAGACGCTGGGACCGCAAAGCGTCCTCATGTGGAGCCAGGCAAAGCCGTTGTCGGATGATGACATCGCACACCTGGCCGCTTTCGCAGCCACCTTGTGATGCGCGATTCAGGCGCGAACCGTTTGCAACTCGCGCTCAGGCGCTTTCAACGGTAAACGTCAGCCCTGCATTTTCAGCCAGCCGCTCCATGAGCGGCTCGGCCATGGCAGCGGCAGGTGTCATGATGCCGCCGGGGCCTTCATGTGAGAGCAGGCACACAGCGCTTTCGGCAATCATCTTGCTGGTCGACCCATAACCCGGATCTTTATCGCCCTGCACGCTAACCCGACACTGGCTGCCGTCCTGGGCCGTACCGACAAACAGCACATCGTAGAAGCCGTTGTCACGCTCTTCCTTCGAGGGGCCTTCACCAGGTTTGCGCGGATCATTGGCCATCGACTTGTCTTCGGCTACCGCTTTGGCCACTGCCTCGCCCTCGTCACCGGGCCCCGTCAATAACATCTCGTCATACACGAAATCCGCACCGTAGGGATGACCCATGAGATGGTTGGACCGATGGATGTTCTTGGTATTGATGGTCGCCATGATAAAAGGTGCAGACCAGCTGTCGAGATCCGGCTCGTGAAGTGGCGCCATACCTGAGGGCTGTTCCGGCCCGTGAAAACCTTCGCACAGAGCGAACGGGGCCATGAGCACCCTGATCAGTTCAGGGTCCGCAGCGGCCGCGGCCATCGTGGCCTTGAAGCTGGCCAGCGTGCCGCCCGAAAAAGTCCCCTGCATAGCCCTCACCCGCCCTCGTACCCGGTTAACCGGCGCGCCCAGCGCGTTGCGCGCCGTCTGCTGGAGAAAGTAAACACCGAGATCGAAGGGGATCGAATCGAAACCACAGGAAAACACAATGCGCGCGCCACTGGCGCTGGCAGCAGCACTGTGTTCGGCGATCATCTGGTGCATCCAGGCGGGCTCGCCGCAAAGATCGACGTAATCCGTACCGTGAGCCGCGCAGGCGCGGACGAGTTCCGAACCGTACAATTGGTAGGGGCCCACAGTGGTCAGGACCACGCAGGTGCGGCGCGCCAGCGCATCCACAGCCTCGGCCGACGCAGCGTCGCTGACGACCAGCGGGACGGTGTCCGGTATACCGAGTTCGTCGCGCACCTGCGCCAGCTTTTCGCCACTGCGCCCGGCCATCGCCCAGGTTACATCGCCTCCGACGCCGTACTGCTGGTTGAGGTATTCGCATACCAGGCGACCGGTGTAACCGGTGGCGCCGTATACGATGATGCCGAATTCTCTGTCGTGGGCCATTGCTGTTCTCCGTGCCGCTCAGTTCGCAGTGTTATGAATGCGCCGGGGCGCAAGTTCGAGGACTTTGTAGTAACGTTGTCGACGACATTCTACGCCAGTGGAGACGACCAAAGGTGAAGATTTTCATTGCCGCGATCCTGGCCCTGGGCCTCGCCGCGTCAGTGCTGCTGCTTGCCCCCATCTATACAGACGCGCCGGTCGACCCGGCCTGGGAAGCCACAGCAGCACAGGGCGACACTCAAAGCGCACTGGTGGTTCGCTACACCGGCACGTCCACACTCCTGTTCAGCGACGGCGAGACCCGGTGGATGATCGACGGGTGGTTCTCACGACCGGGCCCGCTGGCCCTGCTGGCCGGTCGCATCGCTCCCGACCTCGACGCCATCACCTCGGGCCTGGCGAATAACCGCGTGACAGAGCTCGCCGCAGTCCTGGTGGCCCATTCCCACTACGACCACGCCATGGATGCGCCGGAGGTCGCCAGACGTACCGGCGCGCGCCTGATGGGCTCAGAATCCACGGCCAATATCGGACGGGGCTGGGGTCTTGCCGAAGAGCAGATCGAGATACTGGAGCACGAACAGCCGGTCACGCTCGGCAAGTTCGTCATCACGCCGCTGGAGTCCCGCCATTTTGAATTCGCCGATGCCGCCGTCCGCGAACGGGCTCTGTCAAACCCCGTTATCACCGAGCCGCTGGTGCCGCCTGTATCCGCCCTCGACTACCGCCTCGGTAAGGCCTACGCCTTTCTCGTCGACCATCCGGCGGGAAGCTTCGCAGTCGTCGCCAGTGCCGGCTATCGCGAGGGTCTGTTCGATGGGCACCGCGCCGACGTGGTCTTCCTCGGCATCGGCGGGTTGGGCTCACAGACCGAAGAGTATCGACAGGCCTACTGGACCCATACCGTAGATGCGCTTTCTCCGCTCCGCATCGTTCCGATTCACTACGACAGCCTGACCGCCCCCGCGGAGGGTCCGTTCGAAGGCCCGTCGCTGGCCGAGTGGTTCCTGTCGCGCGGCGTCGAGAAAACCCTGCCCTTCCTGCAAGAACAAATTGCGGGGTCCGGTGCACGCTACATGACACTGCCACGCTTCGAGCCCGTGGTGCTGTTTGAGTAAGTTACCGCCATCGGCGGCCGCTGCGGGCCACTGGCTGCAGCGACTTGTCACCGTCGAATCGCGTGAAACCGGCGCGCTGATTGCTGCCTTTTTCTATTTTTATCTCCTGCTTTGCGCCTACTACATTATCCGGCCCATTCGCGACGAGATGCTGATCGCCAACGGCGTCGACAATATCCAGTGGCTGCTACTGTTGACCATGGGTGTCCTGCTCGCCATCACCCCGGCGTTCGGCTGGGTGACATCCCGTTTCCGCACACGCCAGTTTCTCTCCTACTGCACGCTGTTCTTCGCCCTGCACCTGGTCGTTTTCTATTTCCTGTTTGGATCCGAGAACCGCTCCATCGGTGTGACACGAGCATTTTTTGTCTGGGTGAACGTGTTCAACATGTTCATCGTTTCGTTGTTCTGGAGCTTCATGAACGACATTTTCACGCAGGCGCAGGCCAAACGCCTGTTCGCCTTTATCGCGGCCGGCGGTACGGCCGGGGCACTCACCGGCCCGGTAATCACCACGTCACTGGTCCAGGAAGTGGGACTGGGCGCCCTGCTGCTTATATCGGCGTGTGTTCTCACCAGTACAGTGGTGTGTATCGGCTGGCTGACACGCTGGCACAATCCGGACAGTGTAACCGTCGAGGCTGCACCAGCGGGCGAACATGCCGGCGAGGCGCTCGACGGGAGTATCTGGGGTGGATTCACGCTGATCCTGCAGTCGCGCTATCTCCAGGGTATATGTGCCTTTATCGTGTTGTATGCGATCAGTATCACCTTCGTGCAAATTCAGCAGGCGCAGATGATCGAGGCGACCTACACCGACCCGACGCAGCGGACAAAACTGTTCTCACAGATCGACTTTGCCGCCAACGCCTTAACGCTGATTTTCCAGGCCTTTATCACCAGCCGGCTGATCACATGGATAGGCTACCGCGCGACGCTGTTGCTGATCCCGGTCGGCATTACCGTGGGTTTCGCGGTGATGGCGTTCTCGCCGCTACTGGCCATCATGGTCGGCGTTGAAATTTTCCGGCGCTCGGGCGACTACGCCATCATGAAACCGGCGCGCGAAATGCTGTTTTCAGTCGTCAGTCGTGAAGAGAAATACAAGGCCAAGAATTTCATCGACACGGCCGTACTGCGCACCGGCAATACATCCGGTGCCTGGTTGTTTGCCGGCATCAGGGCGCTCGGTGCAGGCAGCGCCACCATCGGAGGGATCAGCCTTGCGCTGGGCGTAGCCTGGTGTGCCGTTGCCTACTGGGTAGCCGGCCGGTTCACGAGCATGTCCTCACCCGGCAAAACAGGCGAATTTTTGCCCAGAGTGTGAACAAGTAGCGGCCAAAGCGGTCTTCTCGACCACATTTCCGGTGTATAGTCGCTTTTACGCGACTCCAGGCGATGCTTCACAGCGTCGAAACGGGACGATCATGCGGTGGCGTCGGACAACAATAACAAACCGGTTGGCAGGCTTACTGGCACTGCTGTGCTTGTCGCTCGGCGTACAGGCAGGGCAGCCGCCCATCGATGTCAGCCAACCCGGATTGAACCTGCTCAAGGGCCACATGGAATACGTCGTGGACGAGACGGGGACGCTGACCTACGAGACCCTTGCCAACGCAGCGCCCGGCCAGTACGACTTCCAGCCCTACAATACCTCCAACACGATCTATACCGGCAAGGACATCTGGTTCCGCTTCACACTGTCCAACAGCCGCGCCGCCCTGGATGCGTACCGATTCCTCGATGTCGGCGAGATCCTGGTGAACGATCTGCAGCTGCATTACGTGTACAAGGGCGAGACGATCTCCCACTACCTGGGTCTGTACACCGACCAGTCAGGAAAAGTGTTTCACCAACGGTTCTACGCCATCCCGATCTGGGTGGCAGCAAACGCGCAGACGACCTTTTACATGAAGGTCCAGAGTCCCTACCAGATACTGTTCATGCCCGCGGTCTCTGATGGCCTGACCTATACCGCCGAGTCCAGCATCGACACCGCCATCAGCTACACGCTCTCGGGCATGTTGCTGGGCATTTTGCTGTACATCATCGGCGTGATGTTGCACAGCGGGGAGCGCCGGGAGATTCTCGACTACGGACTGTTCACCTTCTTCTCGCTGCTGGTCCTGCTGCACTGCAACGGTATACTGGTGGAACTCTTTCCCCGCGCCTCCTGGCTGCACCAGCGTCTGTTTCTCTGGTCCATTGCCGGACTCGGGCTGTCGTTCATCCTGTTTTACCGTGCGTATTTCTATATTCGCGAGGACTTTCCCCGACTCGACCGCTGGCTGCAGGTGATTGGCCTTGCGAACCTGGCGATCATCCTGGCTGGCACTATGGGCGCCAATGCAACGCTGGTTACCAGCATGGTAGTCCTGGTCATCATCACGCTCACCAGCCTGCTGGCGGCGAGCATCTACATGGGAGTCAAGAGCCAGCGTTCTGTGGGCCTCTTCGTGACGGGCAATGTCTTGTTTTTCGGCATCTCCCTGATCAGCAATATCGAAACACTCGGCCTGCATGATATGCGCGGTATTTCGCGACACGGTTTTGAGCTGGGTATCGTGATCCAGTGTATTTTCTTTTCCCTCGCCATTTCCGA
>CAYGOX010000002.1:27392-27936 GCA_964351485.1 uncultured Halioglobus sp. | reverse complement strand
ACGGCATCCTGGGTATCGTGGACCTGCTGGGAAAAACCGACCTGGACGAAACCCAGTTCCGTTACACGAAAATTCTGAAGAGCTCGGGCAATGTGCTGCTTAACATTCTCAATGACGTGCTCGACTATTCGAAACTGAAGGCGGGCAAACTGAACAGTGAGACGATTGGCTTTGACCCGGCCGAAGTCGTGCGCAATGTGGCGGCGCTGTACGAACAGGCCGCCGCGGAAAAAGATCTTCTCATGTACTACCGCGTGAGCGAAGGCGTACCCGACAAGCTGCGCGGCGACCCCACGCGGTTACAGCAAGTGCTTGCCAACCTCGTCTCCAACGCCATCAAGTTCACCGAACAGGGCGAGATTGCAATCAGCCTCACACGGGTCGAGGATGGCCGGGAGGATATTTACCGTTTCGAAGTGGCCGATACCGGCGTAGGTTTATCGGAAGAAAACCTGTCACGTATTTTCGACAGCTTTACCCAGGCCGACCATTCAATCACCCGGCGCTACGGCGGCACCGGTCTTGAGCTGCGCATCATCAAGCC
>CAYGOX010000002.1:26935-27382 GCA_964351485.1 uncultured Halioglobus sp. | reverse complement strand
GGTGGGGAAATCAAAGTCACGACCGAAGAGGTGGACCTTGTCGAGCCGATGAAGCGGGATCGTGTCGTGGTGCCAGTAGGCCGATACGTCGCAGTGACGGTTGCGGACGAAGGGATCGGTATCCCGCAAGACAAATTGCAGAAGGTTTTTGAACCGTTTTTCACAACCAAACGCACCGGAGAAGGCACCGGTCTTGGGCTGAGCATCAGCAAGCAACTGGTTGAACTGCTCGGCGGACAGATAGGTGTGGAGCGAATACCGGCTGGCGGCACGCGATTCTGGTTCGATATCCCGCTTGAATACGAAGCGCAGCGGGTCAATGCAGCGGAGTCGGAGCCCGAAAAAACCGGCTCACTGGCGGGCAGGCGGGTGTTGATCGTCGAAGACAATGCCGTAAACCAGATTGTCACGCGCGAACTGCTCAGCGACCTGGGTGTTACGTCCCGG
>CAYGOX010000002.1:18962-26843 GCA_964351485.1 uncultured Halioglobus sp. | reverse complement strand
CACGCCCATTATCGCCATGACCGCGCACGCGGTCGAACAGTACCAACAGCGCTGCCTGGCCGTGGGCATGGACGCACACCTGAGCAAGCCGACCCAGCCGTATATCCTGGCCCAGACCCTGCGGCAGTGGCTGCCAGACGCCGTCGCCGCCTGAGCTTCCGTAGGAAAACGCCCCCGCTTTGGATACTATGTGCCGCTGAATCGAGCGACACAGACAGGATATTCCATGAGCGACTACACCAAGATCCTCCTCGAGGAGAACGAGATCCCGACCCAGTGGTACAACGTGGTTCCGGATCTCCCCGAACCGCCGCCACCACAACTCCACCCGGGCACCCTGCAGCCGGCCACCGCCGAGGATTTCGGCCCGCTGTTCCCCAAAGCCCTGATCGAGCAGGAAATGAGCGTGGAGCGCTACATCGACATCCCCGGCGAAGTGCTCGACGTCTACAAGCTGTGGCGCCCGACACCCCTGTTTCGCGCCCGGCGGCTGGAAAAGCTCCTCGATACCCCCGCTAAAATTTTCTACAAGTACGAGGGCGTGAGCCCGGCCGGCTCGCACAAGCCCAATACCGCCGTGCCGCAGGTCTATTACAACGCGCAGGAAGGCATCAGGAAGCTGACCACCGAAACCGGCGCTGGCCAATGGGGCAGTTCGCTGTCCTTCGCCTGCGCCCAGTTCGGGCTCGAGTGTGAAGTCTGGCAGGTCGCAGCCTCCTACCGCGCCAAACCCTATCGCCGCACGATGATGGAAATCTGGGGGGGCAAAGTACATCCCAGCCCCTCCGAGGTGACCGAGTTCGGGCGTTCACTGCTGGCGCAGGATCCGGATCACCCGGGTTCGCTGGGCATCGCCATCTCCGAGGCGGTCAGCGAGGCGGTCGCCGACGAACACACGCGTTATGCCCTGGGTAGCGTGCTTAACCACGTCCTGCTCCACCAGACCGTCATCGGTGAAGAGGCCCTTCTCCAACTCGCCAAGGTGGGCGAGGTGCCGGATGTACTGGTCGGCTGTACCGGCGGCGGTTCCAACTTCGGCGGTCTGGCCTTCCCGTTCCTGCGCGAAAAACTCGCCGGGAAGATGAACCCCACCATCCGCTGCGTGGAGCCCACCGCCTGTCCCACCCTGACCAAGGGCCAGTTCCGCTACGATTTCGGCGACACCGCGGGCCTGACCCCGCTGATGAAGATGCACACGCTGGGCCACTCGTTTATCCCGGAACCGATTCACGCCGGAGGCCTGCGCTATCACGGCATGGCACCGCTGGTCTCCCACGTCTACGACCTGGGCCTGGTGGAGGCTATCGCCATTCCGCAGACCGAATGCTTCTCGGGTGCACTGAAGTTCGCCCGGACCGAGGGCATCGTGCCGGCGCCGGAACCCACGCACGCCATCGCTGCTGCCATCCGCGAGGCGCTCGCGGCCAGGGAAGCCGGACGTGAAACCGTCATCCTGACGGCACTGTGTGGCCACGGCCACCTCGACCTCGCCTCCTACGACCAGTTCCTCAACGGCCAGATGCAGGACCTGGAGCTGTCCGACGAAGCGATCGAAGCTGCCATGAAAGACGTACCCGTTCTGGCCTGATAATGACAACCCACCGCAATGGAAAAAAAATGATGCATAAAACCATGATCCGCAATGCCCACCTTCCCCTCGTACTCGCGATCACAGCGGGCGGATTCGCCACCCCCCAGGCAGGTGCCCAGGAGCGCGCCGCGACCACTGGTGCCGATCGCGTTCTCGAAGAGCTGGTCGTCACCGCCCGGCGCCGGGAAGAGGGACTGCAAAGCGCACCCATCGCAATCTCCGCTTTCAGCGGTGAAACGCTCGATTACCGCGGCGTCACGCGCCTGGACGAAATCGTAAGCTTCGTGCCCAGCCTGACGCTCGAGAACAACCCCGCCTTCGGCGGCTCCTCGAACTCCGCGGCAATCTTCCTGCGCGGCGTCGGTCAAAAAGATTTTCTGCCCACCACCGAACCGGGTGTCGGCCTCTACCTGGACGGCGTCTACATCGCGCGCTCGGTCGGCGGCATCCTCGACCTGGTCGACATCGAGCGACTGGAAGTTCTGCGCGGTCCGCAGGGTACGCTGTTCGGTCGCAACACGATCGGCGGTGCCATCAACATCACCACTATCAAACCCGACCCGCGCGAGCCGCTGCAGGGCAGCCTCTCGGCAACCGTCGGCACCGATGACCGCCTGAACCTGGCCGGCTCACTCATGCTGCCGCTGACAGACACACTCGCCGCACGCGCTTCTATCGCCTCACTGTCACAGGACGGCTACGTCGATCGCACCGACGGCACCGACCTGGGAGACGACGACACCGTGACCGGCAGACTGGCCTTCGCGTGGCTGCCCAACGACCGGCTGCGCGTAGACATCGCATCAGACTTCACCCGCGATCGGGAGAACGGTCCGGCCATGGAACTGCTGGGTATCGACTTCACCGACCTGAGCCAGCTCAACGGCCTGGTCGCCGCCGTGCCACCACCCATGGCCTTCATCCACAATATTACGACCGCCGCGATGGGCCCGGGCATGCCCTGCGCCGCCACCGACGCGATGGGTAACGGCGTCACCTTCAACCCGGCGTCACCCAACTGTTACGACAACCGCTACGTCGGTGCGGACGGGCAAAACGAAGGCACGGCGCCAACGTTCTCCAACACAGACATCTTCGGCCTCTCCGGCACCGTGGCTTACGAGCTGTCAGACCAGCTCACGTTCAAGTCGATCACGGCGTACCGCGACCTGGAGTCGGAGTTCGGTCGCGACGGCGACCACTCACCCCACCGCATTTCCCAGTTCCTGGACGACCTCGAGCAGGAGCAGTTCACCCAGGAGCTGCAGCTGCTCGGTACCGCTGACAGGCTGAACTGGATTGTCGGGGCGTACTACTTCGCCGAGGAAGGCGACAACGTCAACACGCTGGACTTCACCATTTCCAACTTCCAGTCCGGTGGCGAATTCGACAACGAGGCGTGGGCCCTGTTCGCCCAGCTCACTTACGACGTGACCGAGCAATTGCACGTGACCGTCGGCGGCCGCTACACCGAGGAAACCAAGCAGTTCCTGCCCGACCAGGTGATTTTCCAGAACTACTACGCCGGCATCAGTGGCCAGGTACCCCCGGGCAACCCGCTGGCTGACCTGGACGCGCCGTTCCTGCAGGCCGGCACGCTCATTCTCCCGGGTGTCGAGACAGAGATCGAGATCGATGAGTTCACCCCCATGGTTAACGTCTCTTACGACATCAATGACAACACCATGATTTACCTGGACTACTCGGAAGGCTTCAAATCGGGCGGCTTCACGCAGCGCGTGTTTCCCCCGGTTATCGCCGGCTTTACCGCACCACCCGGCACACCGGATGTCGACCTGATCCCGACCTACGATCCGGAGTTTGTTGAAGTGTATGAGCTGGGCTTCAAGTCGACCCTGCTCGACGGCCGCATGCGCATCAACGGCGCCGTGTTCCACACCGACTACGAGGATCTCCAGGTTCAGGTGTTCAACAGCGTGGCCCCGGTTACGCAGAACATCGGTGCCGCCTCCATTACCGGCTTCGAACTGGAAGTCCAGGCCGCGCCCGGGGACGGCTGGTTGCTCGAGGGCAGCTTCTCCTACCTGGACGCAGAGTATGACGACATCGAAACGCAGCTCACGCTTATCGGCGAGGACTTCGACTTCGAGCGCGTCCCCGAAACCAGCGGCTCACTGGGCGTCTCGCGCGAATTTTCACTCCAGGACAACGGCACGCTGGTTGCCCGCGTCGACTGGAGCTTCCGCGACGACACCTTCAACGACGCCTACAACACGCCGATCCTCGAAACCGATGCGTATGACCTGTGGAATGCGAGCCTGCGCTGGACCAACGTCGACGGTGACCTGACGGTGCTGCTGTCGGGACGCAACCTGGGCGACGAGAAGTACCTGGTGACCGGTGTCTACGGCACCGCGTTCCAGGCCTTCGAAGGCAGCTTCGACCGCGGCCGCCAGTGGCTGCTCGAAGTCCGCAAAACGTTCTAGCAAGGAGGCGACCCGATGGCGCGCGTCAAGATCGTCAAACCCGAGAACGTCGAGGATCCCGCTATCGCCGGGATCTTCGAGTGGGTAACCCAGATGGAGGGCTCCGTGCCCAACCATTTTTTTGTGGAGATGAATTTCCCCGAGTTTTTCCCCGCCAAGCTGGGCGCCACCAAGGTGCTTTGGGAGGCCGGCGAGCTGAGCATGGAGGAGATCCAGCACGTGGGGATTCTCATTAGTCGCGACAACGGTTGCCCTTACTGCACCGCCGCGTTCTGCACCATTCTCAACTACGGCCTGGGTACTGCCGAGGAGTACGTGGCGGAGCTGGCGAAGGACGGTCTGGACGCGGTGGAATCGCCCCGGCTGCAGGCGCTGCTGTCCTATGCGCTCAAGGTCAACCGCGATCCGGCCGGTGTCGAGGATGCCGACGTGGATGCCCTGCGCGAGCAGGGCCTGACCGACAAGGGCATCGTCCAGCTTACGCATATCGTCAGCGATTTCGCCTCCTACAACCGCCTCAACCTCGCGCTCGATACCGACTACGATTACCGCGATCTCTGGCGCCAGCTGGCTTTCGACAACAAGTAATCACTCTCGCCGGGGGGCGGTGGTAACCGCTCCCCCTCTTGAAGTTTCTCCAAACGCCCCCACCTCATTCACTGCCACCGGCGTGTCTCTAGAGAGCGCCAACGGCACGACTATGACTTGAATTATGTTGCTTCTTTTGGAGGATATATCATGAGTTCAATTGACCTGACTCCCCTGTACCGTTCCAGCGTGGGCTTCGACCGCCTGGCGCCGCTAATCAACCGCGCGCTGCGCGATGACTCGAGCTCGAACGGCTACCCCCCGTATAACATCGAGATGTTCGACGACAACCAGTACGCCATTACCCTGGCCGTGGCCGGCTTCGCAGAAAACGAGCTGGATATCGTGGTCGACAAGGGCGTGCTGAAAGTGCGCGGCCAGAAATCCGAAGAGCAGGAGCGCAAATTCCTGCACCAGGGTATCGCCAACCGCACCTTCGAGCGCAAATTCAGCCTGGCTGATCACGTCGAGGTGACAGGTGCCGACCTGTCCAATGGCCTGTTGACCATCAGCCTGGTGAAGGAAGTGCCCGAGGCCATGAAGCCCAGGAGCATCGCGATCAACGGTGCAGCCAACACGCTGGAACACCGCGATACGGAGCAGGATCAGGCCGCCTGAGCGGCTTGAGCCATCCACACCCGACCCGGGTCGCCAGCCGGCGGCCCGGGCTTTCCACTGTCCGCCTCCTGGAACTTCGACAACACAAAACCCTCTCGTGATCCGGGCGAGCCGCCGGTTGCGTATACAATCGATACACACCGGTCCGGAGGCTCCACCATGCAACGACTGATTCCACTACTGGGTGCGCTCTGCGCCCTGCTGCCGCTGCAGGCATTTTCCGCCTGCCCCGCATTCCTCGACCAGACCTTCCGGAAACTGCACAGCAGTGACGGCGTCAATCTCTGTACTGTGGCCGAGAGCAAACCCCTGCTGCTGGTCAACACCGCCAGCCACTGCGGTTTCACCTCGCAGTTCAAGGGCCTGGAGGCCCTGCACAAGGAATATGCTGACCAGGGGCTGGTCGTAGTTGGTTTCGCCAGCGACGACTTTCGCCAGGCCGCGCGCACCGAAGAGGAAGCGGCCACCATCTGCTACAAGAACTACGGCGTCACCTTCCTGATGCTGGCCCCAACGCACATCAAGGGCCCCGAGGCCAATACCGTCTTCGCCGAGCTTGCGCGGCAATCGCAGCCACCGGCATGGAACTTCAACAAGTACCTGGTCGACAGGCAAGGCAATGTCACCAAACATTTCGGCAGCGCGACCCGGCCGCAGAGCAAGGCCCTGCGCAGTGCGATCGAGGATATGCTCTAGGTCCGGTCGCACAGACGAGCCGCCTACTCGTGTGTGCAGACCCGGTCTATACTTCCTGTACAACCCGGCTCACTTCCGGGGTCACCCAATAAGAAGGACAACACACCGTGCCGCAATCCCTACACCGCATTGTCCGGCCGTCACTCGCGGCCCTGTTTTCCCTGGTTCTCCTGAGCGCATGTAGCGACGGGAACGACTTCTTCATTGTCGAACCCCCCTTCGAGCCACCGCCTCCGCCTGAACCGCCGGCCCTGATGGACCGCGCGTACTACATTCTGCCTCCGGGCAACTACGGCGGCCTGCCCACGACGGACAACTCACTGGACCAGCTACCGCTGTACGACGGCCTCACTCCGCTGCGCGGCAATGTCACCGACGCCGACATCGAATCGTTGTTCCTGCCCGAAAACTTCATGCCGGTCGGGGAGACGGTCGAAGAGGTGACCGGGCGACCCGGGCTGACCATTCTCTACGACGAGTTCGGAGTCCCGCACATCACGGGCGAAACCCGTGCCGACATGTCGTTCGGCGCCGGCTGGGTCAGCGCGCGGGATCGCGCCCTGCTCATCAGCCTCGGTCGCGGACCAGCGCGGGTCGCCGTCGCGGACGTCCCGGGCATCAATGCCTTTTCCCTGGTCACCAGCGGCCAGTCCTTCGAGCCCAGCGCCGCGGCAGAGCAGTTGGTGACCGACCAGGTCGAACTGCTGATTGAAGAGTACGGCGACGAGGGTCGCGAAATCATCGCCGATGCCCAGGCGTACGCCGATGGCCTCAACGCCTACTGGACGGCCAATGACATCGATGAGGAGCCGGCTACGGTCAACGATGTCATCGCCGTGACCGCGTTCATCGGCAGCATTTTCGGTGCCGGCGGCGGCAGTGAGGCGAGCAACGCCAACTTCCTGGCGACTTTGCGCACCGCCCTCGGCGAAGGCCAGGGTCAGCTCGCGTGGGAAGACGCCATGCTGTTCGACGATCCCGAGGCCCCGACAACCATCGACACGCGCTTCGACTACGGCCCCCTCACCGGCGGAGACGTCACCGGGTCGGTTGCCATCGACGCCGGCTCGATCATCTCGCTCGACCCGCGCCAGCCCGAAGTTGTCACAACCGAACTTGCAGACACCGACGCGGTCACCTTCCCCGCCGCAGGGCCGGTGCCCGGGCGCCAGGCGTCGAATTTCCTGCTGATAGACCAACCGCAATCCGTCAACGGTACCAGCATGGCGGTGATGGGACCGCAGCTCGGCTACTACTACCCGGAGATCGTGCAGCAGGTTCATCTCACCGCGCCCGGCATCAAGGCGCAGGGCATCTCCGTGCCCGGGCTGGCCATGTACCTGTTGATCGGCCGCACCGAGAACTATGCGTGGAGCCTGACGTCGGCCAACCACGACGTGCGCGATGTCTACGCGGAACTACTGTGCGAGCCCGATGGTGAAACCGAGCCGACCCGCGAATCCATGTACTACTGGCACCAGGGTGAGTGCATTGCATTCGAAATGTTCGAAGCGGGCCGTCTCAACGGAACGCTGCTGGCCTACCCCGTGTCTGTCCACGGGCCGGTGATCGGCACGGCCACGTCGGACGGGCAGCCCATCGCGCTGACACGCAAGCGCTCAACTTTCGGCCGCGATGGTCTGAACCTGGCAGGCCTCAAGGACATGACCGAAGGCGATGCCCAAACCCCTGAGCAGTTCTTTGCCGCGGCCAACAAATTTGGCTTCACCTTTAACTGGGCCTATATGTCGCGCAGCAACATCGCCTACTTCAGCTCGGGCTATCTCCCGGTGCGGCCGGCCGGACTGGACCGTCGCCTGCCGACCTGGGGTACCGGCGACTACGAATGGCAGGGCTTCCTGACCCAGGCCCAGCATCCGCACGAAGTAAGCGGCCCCAACGGCCGCCTGCTGAACTGGAACAACCAGTCGTCGCCCGGCT
>CAYGOX010000002.1:16695-18952 GCA_964351485.1 uncultured Halioglobus sp. | reverse complement strand
GGAGCGATCGTGGGTCGTTGTGCGACAGGTAGCTGGCGCCGCCGACGCGACTGACCAGGTCGGCCTGGCCGGCGTGGTAGGCGTCATGAACCGCGCGGCAACAGAAGACGTGCGCTCGCCGGTCTGGCCCGTGATCAGCGCAGTCCTCGCCGGCGGCGAGGCACCCTCGGACCTCGCGGGACAGGTCGTTGCACTGCTCGACGACTGGGTCGCGGAAGACGCACCGCGCCTGGACGATGACGACGACGGCCAGTACAACAGCGCTGGTCCGACCATCTACGATGCGCTCTTCGAGCCGCTGGCGCGGGCCGCGATGGCGCCGGTATTCGGCGACGCCATCGATGCGCTGGACGGCATCCGCAATCTCAGTGGCAACGACGGCGCGAGCCTGCTCGACAAGGATCTGCGCACCCTGCTGGGACAGGAAGTTGCCGGCCCGTTCAACCTCGCCTACTGCGGCGCGGGGGTACTGGAGGACTGTCGCGATGCGCTGTGGATGGTAGTCGATACCGTGGCGACCGAGCTGGCCGGAGAATATGGCCCCGACCCCCAGACCTGGCTCAAGGAAGGTGCACGCAGCGGCTTTGCACCGGGCCTGATCCCGAACACATTCCGCAACACCAATCGTCCCACGTTCCAGCAAGTACTGGAATTCGTGGAGGCGGATGACTCCTAGGGCGTTTCCTTCGCTGACATAAACGCGGCGAAGGCCGCCTCAAAATCCGGATGCCACCGCGACAGCGGTGGCCGGTTCTCGATCAGATCCTGCATGGCCCAGGCCATGCGCCTGGCGTCCATTTGTGGTGTGACGTCATTGTCGGGACAGATGATATAGAAATCGCCCCGCTCCAGCGCCGCACACAGGTAATCCACCACCTGCTCCGGCCACCACGCGCCTTCCGGTTTCTCCGGGAGAAACTGGCGGATCATACCGGTATAGGTAAAGCCCGGGACCAACAGGTGGGCCGTCACCCGACAGCCGTCCATATTGCGCAGGTCGTGCTGTAGCGATTCGGTAATGGACTTGATCGCGGCCTTGCTCGCGTTATAGGCAGGATTCCCCGGCGGGCTGGTAATGCCCTGCTTGGAACCGGTATTGATCACCAGTCCCGGCTCCTCGCTGGCCACCATGTCGGGCACGAAAGCCTGCACGCCGTGTATAACACCCCAGAGGTTGACCTCGATCGTCTGGCGCCAGGCATCGTAGCCATCCAGGGACGTGCAGGACTTGCCGGTTCCGGCATTGTTCATCAATACATTGACGCCACCCAGCTCGCGAGCGGCAGCGGCCTGCAGCGCCTCTACTGACTCCCTGGACGACACGTCGCACACCGCGGTGTGCAACTCCGGGAACTGTGCCGAGCAGTCAGCCAGGCGATCCGCATCGACATCGGCAATCATTACCCGCATACCCAGGGCGAGAAACCGCTGCGCCGCGGCAAAACCAATCCCGTCGGCACCGCCCGTCACTACCGCCGCCCTGCCCGGCTGCAAAGCCGGGTGATTCATCGCATTTTCCATCGTCGCTATCTCCCCTGACAAAGCGCCAAGACCGTCACAAAACGCCCCGAAATAGTCAAGATTTTACAAAATCTGCCGCTAACTCACAGACGGTAGCCGAATTCCGGCCACCTACTAGAAAAACGAGGTAAACCGTGCGCCTGGTAAAACTCCAAGCGATGCAGCTCCAGCCCGGGATGTTCATCGCAGAACTCGACAGACCCTGGCTGGATACACCCTTCGCTTTGCAGGGTTTTGTTGTACGCTCTCCCGAGGAGATTCTGTACGTGGCCGAACATGTCGACTACGTCTATGTCGATGCCGAATACACCGGCAAGGAAATCCCCATGGAACTGGCCGCCGCACCCACGGCGAGCGACTACAAGGATCGCCTGCGCCTGTCCGATGAGTTTCAGCAGGCACGTGTCTCATTCGAAACCGCTGCCGACACCCTGGACCGGGTGTTCAATGCCATCCGCTCTGGCGAGGCCACCAACATCGCACTGGTGAAGGAAGCAGTGAACCCGTTGATCCAGGGCGTCTTTCGCAACCAGGAAGCGGTCGCCGCGCTGGTCAGGCTCAAGGAAAGCGGCGAGTACCGTTACCACCATGGGGTTGCCATGGCGGTCTGGGCCGCGATTCTCGGTCGCCATATCGGTTTGCACCAGCAGGAACTGGAGAAACTCGCGGTCGGCTGTGCCATGTGCGACATCGGCATGACCGAGTTGCCCCCCGAACTGCTCGACCAGGCCGAGAA
>CAYGOX010000002.1:0-16685 GCA_964351485.1 uncultured Halioglobus sp. | reverse complement strand
TTATTCGCGCGCATCCCAAAATGGGGGCGGATATGGTGGAGAAATCGCAAGAGGTCGATTTCGAGGTCCTGGCCATCATTGAGAATCACCACGAACGCGCAGACGGCTCCGGCTACCCGCGCGGCATCGACGGCGCAGCCATCCCGCTGCTCGCACGCATCGCCGGTATCGTGGATACCTATGACGCGATGATCACCCCAAGGCCGTACGCACCGGCCAGGACATCACACGAGGCCGTCCAGGAATTGCTGGACATGAAAGGTGTGCAGTTCCAGGAGGCGCTCATCGAGCAATTCATCCAGGCCATCGGCCTGTTTCCCACCGGCACCATGGTCGAGCTCAATACCGGCGAGGTCGCCATCACGCTGCGGCAGAATGCAACCAGGAGGCTGAAGCCCGAAGTCCTGGTCGTGCTGGACGCCGACAAGCAGCGCATGGACATCCCGCGACCGATCGACCTGGCCAACCAGGAGATCGCCAACGAAGGCGAACGCTGGATCGCTCGCGAACTGATCGCCGGTACCTATGGAATCAGCAGCGAGGAGTACTTTATCTGATGAACAGGGTCGGCAGCAGCTATATCGGCCTCGTCGAACTGCGCGACGACGACATGCATTCACACGTGTATTCCGAACCGGCGCTCCAGGCTGCGCGCGAAGAGTTCGAGGCACGGTTACGCAAGTGGATCAGGCCCAAGGACCAGTGCCGCACGCTGAAGAATCACCGCGTGTGCGTCATTCTCAAGGACATGGCCAGCGCGGGGGAACTCGAACTGGCCGCGGCGCAACTTCACCGCGCCTTCCGCGAACCCCATGAGCATCTCGGCAAACCGGTGCCGCTCGCGGTTTCCGTCGGCTTCGCGGCCTTCGAGAACAACAATACCGACATGACCATTCCGCTGCAGCAGGCCGACCTCGCGCTGCGCCAGGCCAAGCAGACATCCAACCTGTTTGAAATTTACAAGCCGAAAACCGTCAACACCGCCCACCAGGAGGCGGAGTTGATCATGCAGATTGAGCACGGGCTGCAACGCGGCGAGTTCCAGCTGTATTTTCAGCCCAAGGTACACGCCGGCTTCAAGACACTCGTCGGCGCCGAGGCCCTGGTACGCTGGCACAAGGGCTTTGACAACGTCGTGACACCGGCCGCTTTCATCGAAGCAGCCGAAAGGAACGAGGTGAACAAACAGCTCACCTGGTGGAGCATCAAGTCCGCTATTTCAGCGCTGACGCGCTGGCCCGACTCCATCTCCGTGGCGGTGAACATCTCACCCAACCTCCTGTTGACCGACGACATTGTCAGCGTGCTGCGCGATGCCCTCGACATCTACGAGGTTGACCCGGCCCGGCTGACGCTCGAAGTCACAGAAAAAATCATGATCGACAACCAGCACCGTATGCTGCGGCAACTGGCCAGGATCAAGAAGATGGGCGTTCGGGTATCGCTGGACGACTTTGGGGCCGGATTTTCTTCCCTGTCCTATTTCCGCGACCTGCCGGTCGATGAAATCAAGGTAGACCAGGCCTTCGTGCTGAACATGATGTCATCGAAGCGGGATATGGCCATCGTGAAAGCGGTGATTGACCTGGCGCACAACTTCTCGATGAAGGTCGTGGCCGAGGGCGTGGAGAACAAGGATATTGCCGACAAGCTGTCGGAGATGGGTTGTGATGTGCTACAGGGCTACTTCTTCGACAAGCCCCTGCGCATGGACCTGTTTGAAACCCAGTATCGCCTGAATCTCTAACGGCCGGACATAAAAAAACCCGGGCCGGATACATCCGGCCCGGGTTTTACTTTTCTACCACTGGTAAGACAGTTCTACGCCGTAAGTGCGCGGCAGGTTGTAAACCGTACCGGCAGTCTCCGTCACGTCAACCAGGGGCGTGCCACCAATAATGTAGCGTTCGTCCGTCAGGTTGTTACCCCAGGCAGCAAACTGCCAGTTCTCATCCTTGGAAATCCAGGTGATGCGCGCGTTGACGTTCTCCTGATCAACCTCGTACAGACCTGACAGGCAGCTGGCACGGTCGAAGCAGTTGTCGACATTGCTGCGATAGGACCAGGACGCCATCGGGATCACCGTGCCGTACTGGGTTTCCCAGTTGTACTGCACCGCCAGGAAGTAAATCTGTTCCGGCAGGCGCGGCAGGTTTTCGTCCGAGCGATCAATCTGGCAGCTGTCCACCGTGCCCTGCCCCGGGCTCACGCGGATACAGCCGTCGGGTACCGGACCCTCTCCCGAGGCGAGGATACGCTCGTCGTTGTACTCGTCGATCTCACCTTCGTTGAAGGTGACGTTGGCGGTGATCTGCAGGTTCTCAATCGGCAGGATGACCGTCTCGATTTCAAGACCGGCGATGGACGACGAATCGGCGTTGATCAGCGCACCGGCGATGCGTCCCGTGTCCGGGTTGATCCGGATCGTGGTGAGCTGGCGATCCTTGTAGTCGGTGTAGAACAGCGCCGTGTTGATCCGCAGGCGGTTATCCCATGCATCCAGCTTCAGCCCAAGTTCGTAGTTCCAGACTTCCTCGGGCTTGTAATCGTAGATTTGACGGGTGGCAACGTCGGTGGTGTCAGAACTACCGCCCGACAGGAAACCGTTCGATACCGTGGCGTACGCGGTGCCCAGGTCGATAAAGCCAGCGTCGACAAAGGTGTACTGGAGGCTAGCCATCGGCGTGAAATCGTCATCATCAATCTTGAGCGACTGATCCGCCAGCGGGTCGGGCTGACCGGGATTGTTCGGGTCGTCAGCCACAACAAAACCGTGGTTCACGTTGAACGTGTCGGCGCCGCCCGGGAAGGAGAAAAAGTTCGGGATGCCGGGACTGCCCGCATCGCCATTCACTGACAGCGTGTTGATATCGGGTATGCGGAAAATCCGCTCCAGCTCGCGCTCCTCCCAGGTGTAGCGAGCACCGACCGTAAGGCGCCACTGCTCATTGAAGTTCCAGTCCACCTGGCTGAACAGTGAGGCAGCGGTGTTTTCGGCCAGCAGCCCGGTCGATGAAGCGAGGTAGAACGCGAGGTTCGGGGAACCCAGCGAACCAAAGAAGGGTCCTGTTGGAGACGTGGTGATACCCGCGTCAGTCTCTTCGGTAAAGCCGAAGACGCCGACCACGAATTCCAGTTGGTCATCAAATGCGGAACCGGCGAGCTGGAACTCCTGGGTGAAGGCGGTAGTTTCGCGCAGCTCGGCGCCCGACCCGTAGTTCGTCCGGTCCAGCAGCGGGATACCGATGGCGTCGAGTTCGTCGACCTGGCCGGCCTCGGTGTCGCGCCAGGAGGTGATGCTCTTGAAGTTCAGGTCGTCATTGATATCCCAGTCGGCGGTCAGCGCCAGCGTATGAACTTCCGCTTCGTAGATGTTGGGATCGATGTTCGCCGTAGTGCGATCGATGCCCAGGTCTTCGTTCTCCTGGCACCACTCCTTGATCGACTTTCCGGTGGAGGGAATGATGATGTTCGGATCCTGCAGCTGCGCCTGCCAGCCCGCACCTTCGATCCCTTCAACCACGATACAGTTCTGGCCGCGTGAGGCCTGGTCTGTCTTGTTGTAGTTGTAGTTCAGGTCGAGGGTCAGGTCGTCGTCGGCCAGCCACCGGAACTGCGCCTGGATACCGGAGCGATCCACGTCGTTGAACTCTACGCCATCAAGCTGCCCCGGGAAGCCCGTGGACACCGCCTTGACGTAGCCGTCGCGGGTGGAACGGAAAACAGAGAACCGCGACAGCAGCGTGTCTTCTATCAGCGGTACGTTAACAGTGAGCTGTCCGTCGAGTTGATCGAAACGGCCGGCACGCACCAGCGCCTTGCCGCCATATTCCTCGGTCGGCTTGTTGGTCGTGTACAGGATCGCACCACCGGTCGTGTTCTTGCCAAACAGTGTGCCCTGGGGGCCGCGCAGGACCTGCACGCTCTGGATGTCCACATTATCCAGGATGGTGCCGTCAGCCCGCGATGCGTAGACACCGTCGACGTAGATGCCCACACCCGAATCGTAGTTCACACCGATGTTGCGCTGGCCGACACCCCGGATAAACGCGTTGCCGGCACCTGCCGTACCGTTACCGGTGTAGAGGTCGACGTTGGGCACGACGCGGGTCAAATCCGCGATGCTGGTCAGGCCCAGCTCGCTCAGTGCATCGCCGCTCAGCGCCGAGACCGCTACTGGCGTTTCCTGGAGCGATTCCTCGCGTTTCCGGGCGGTGACGACCACCTCCTCGAGAACCAGTTGTGCCTGTGCGGCAACCGGCACGAGGCCAGCGGGAATGGCAGCCAGGGCGGCACATAGCGCTCGGGTAAGGGTACGCTGCTTCGTCATGGGGGGAATCCTCATTGGGTTTATTCTTGTGTTGTACGAAGAGTAGGACAGCGGCCGACAAAAGTCTCGGCTGCCAGGCAGAATAGCAGGAAAGTCCAGTATTTTTTACCCGGCTGCCCCAAATGCGCCCGGGGCCAGTGGGGAGCGGGCCTGGCGGGTGCCAAAACACACACCATTTCGCTTCTGCCAATCGTTTGCTATGTTTAATGTCTGGTTCGAAGGCACGTGGAGAGCGGCAAATCGCCTTGCGCGATGAGCTGAGAAAAGACGTCGCCGAGATTAAATCGCAGCAGCAGCGCGAGAGCGAGCGCCGTGCGGCGGACGAGGCGTACTATCGCGACGTGCTGGTCCCGGCCATGCGCGAGGCCCACAGCTATTTCGCAGAGGTGGTCGCCAACCTCCAGATCATTGCCCCGGATGTCTTTCCCGGCTACCCGCTGAACCCGACCTGGGACAAGGATGTTCAGCTGCGCCAGTGCGAGTACAAGTACCGCGTCGACGACGGCAAGCAACCTCGAGAAATCGACGTCGTGTGCCAGGCGGTGCTGGACAGGCCGGTGGAGTTTTTCCTCTCGACGCGCGAGCGCGCCGAAAAGCATGCCGCGCTGCTGGACAGCTACGACTTCGCCTATCACCGCAAGAACTACCTCGACAAGCAGTTCAACGTAAAGGGCGCGACGTTTTACCTTGAAGGCCCCATGCGGATCTATTTCCGCATCCTCGCCAATATCGAAGACCGCTGCCTGTATATCGACCTGAGAAATCTCGGTGACCAGCGCAGCAAGCGCTACCGGTTCGCCGCCGAGGATTTCAACGAATCGCTCTTCGATCGGCTCAGCAACGTCCTGCTGCGCCGTGAAACCTACCTCATCCCGCCAAAAGTAGGCAATGTGGAACGCGATCAACTCCAGCGCCAGCTGGACCTCGAGCGCCGCGCGCGCGACGCTGACCTGGCCGATGCCTTCGAACTGCAGGCCTCACGCAAACAGGCCGAGCAGGACGCCCTGCTGCGCAACCGCACACGCAAGGCGCTGGCGACCAGTTCACGCGGTTTCTTTGCCCGGCTGAAAGATGGCGTGGACCAGGCGCGCACGACACTGCGCGGGCGCCAGGAAGACAGTGACACCACCGACTGACGCGCCGCGTTACAACACCGCGCGCAACAGCGCGAACACAACCAGGCCGGACACGATCGTCAGCAACAGGTTGCGTCGGTAAACACCCACCACGAATGCAACCGCCGTGGCCACGGCATGGGGATTCTCCCAATGCAGGGCCACCGCCCCATCACGCACCAGGGCGGTCTGGACAATGATCGCGGTGAGGACCGCGATCGGCACAAAGTCGAGCGCACGCGACAGCGAGGGTGCCAGCCTGACACGGCCGGCCAGGGCCATAGGCAGGTAGCGCGGCAGGTAAGTGACCAGGGCCATCAGCGCGATCAGTTGCCATTCATTCATGTGCGCGACCTGCGATCCACTACCAATCCCGTCGCGATCGCCAACAGCGCTGCGCACAACAGGCCTGTCTGGTTCGGCCAATCGTGCGCCAGCAGGGCGACACCCGCCGCGACTGCCGCGCAAGCCCAGTCGGCCCGCGCCCGCAGGGCCGGCGCCACGATCCCGACAAACGCCACGATCATGGCGATATCCAGGCCCCAGTCTGTCAGGCCCGGCACCTGCTCACCCAGCAGGAAGCCCAGCACCGTGGCGAGCTGCCAGAAGGTATACATGAACAGGGCCGACCCAAGATAAAACCAGCGCAACCCCGGCTGCCCGGGGTGCCGGTTATTGCGGTCTGACACCACCGCAAAGGTCTCGTCGGTCAGCCAGAACGCCAGCACAGCCCGCAGCGGCTGCGGCCAGTGCGTAACCAGGCGCATGAGGTTGGCCGAGTACAGCATCTGCCTGAGATTCACAACAAACACGGTCAGTACGATGACCGGAACAGCGGCGCCCGCGCCCAGCAGGGTGACCGCGATCAGCTGCGACGCCCCGGCGAACACGATGGCGGACATGCCCAGCGCGGTCGCGAAGGCCATCGACTGGCCGTGGCAGAGTGCGCCGAAAACGATACCGAAGGGAAAGGCGGCAAGGACAAGGGGCGCTGTTTCCAGCGCCCCCAGCCAGAACTGACGGGACCGATCGCTCACTGCGACCGGCTACCCCTACTGGTAGGTGTAACGCAGGCGGAGACCGTAGACGAGACCTTCGTCATACATATCCGCGTGCGAGCCTGACAACACCGGCACATCGAAGCCGTAGGTCGCGACTTCTTCATCGGTGAGGTTGCGGCCGTACAACATAACTTCCCAGTCCTCGTTCTGGCCGCGCAGACCGATGCGGAGATTCACCTTGGTGTAATCATCGCCAACGTCGTTGGGGTCGAGGTCACCCTGGGTGTCAAAGTCATCCGAGTAGTTCGCATCACCACCCACGAACAGCTCCATGCCGTTGTTCAGTGTGGTGGTGTAATCGAAGTACAGTGCTGCGGTGTACTCGGGCGCAAAGGTCGTGTTCTCACCGGCCAGGTCGTTGTTGGTAGCACCACCTACCTGTCCGCAGAACGGATCGGTGTCGAGCTGTACCGCGGTACACGGCGCATCGGCATAAGAGTCGTACTCCGCGTCGAGCCATGCGCCGTTCAGGCCGATCTGCAGCCCCTCGGCGGCGAGCCAGAGCAGGTCGAACTCAATGCCCTGCACTGTCACCTCGGCGGCGTTGGTTACACCGAAACCGATGCCCTTGAAAATCGAGGTCTGGAGGTTGTCATACTCGGTGTAGAACGCTGCCCAGTTGAGGTTCATCGCCCCCTCGAGCAGTGTGTGCTTGCCACCGATCTCGAAGGCCGCGACCTCCTCGTCTTCAAACTCGAAATCCTCGGAGGGATTGGTCGAGTCGTAACAGGTGCGCCAGTCCTGGCCCGGTTCGCAGGGCCACGCAAACGCGCCGACCTGGGGGTCTACCCGTTCGCCGAGATTGTCCGGCATGCCGTCATCGGCCCCGGTGAAACCACCGCTCTTGAAGCCTTCGGAGTATGACGCGTACAGCATGGCGTTATCGGTGACATCACATTGCACGTTGATCGAGGGAATCCACTGGTCGGTGCTGCGATCCTCGTTGTAGGCGTAACGGTAAGTGTCGAAGTTTTCCGCCTCGATCTGGCCGAGGAAGTAGTTGTCGCTCGGGGTATCCAGGCCGGTGACGTCGTCACTGAGGAACTGGGTGCTCACCACGTCCTTGTTCTCCTCGGTGTAGCGCAGGCCGAGAGTCACACGCAAGGTTTCGGAGAGGTTGAAGGTACCCTGCGCGAAGATGGCGAAGGAATCGGAGTCGAGCTTGTAATCGTGGTTGCGGCGAATCTGGTCAGCCGAATACTGGAAGCCCGACAGCAGCGAGGTGATGTTGGGGATGCCGAGCGCCGGCTCGAGCTGGCCCCCCAGGCTGGTGTCGATGGTGACCGCGCGGTTGAACTCCAGTGTGCTCTCCTCGTAGTACACACCCGCGAGGTATTCAAAGAAGCCGCCCGTGGGGGAGGTGATGCGGAATTCCTGGCTGATCTGGTCGAACTCCTGGTCGTCATCGCGATGGATGAACTGCAGGGGCAGCCAGTCGACGTCGGCGCCATCGATATACTGGTAGTAGGAGTAACCGGTGATCGAAGTCAGGGTGTACTCGTCCAGTGCGTATTCCAGGGTCAGCACCGCGTTATCGGTGTCGTTGTCGCTGGATTCGGGATTGCGCCCGATGCCGGTACTGCCCAGGACGCCCTCACCGTTGTCCTTGAAAATGGTGAACTCTTCGTCGACCGCGGAGGCAAAGCCGGGGAAGACCGAATCCATGATCTGGTAGGCCGCCGAGGCGAAGGTGTCGCGGTTGGGCACGACCGCGTCGCGCGAGGGCTCATCGGCCAGGTACAGGGAGACGGCCGAAGCCACACCATCGCGTTCGTATTCGGACTGGCCCCACTTGAAGTTCACGTCGAGATTGTCGGTGGGCTGCCAGGCGGCGGTGATGCGGTACACGAACTCCTCAACCTGCGGCTCGGACTGGTTCAGCAGCGTGTTGCGCACATAGCCCTCAGTCTCGCGGTATTTGAGCGCGCCGCGCAGCGCAAAATTGTCGCTGATCGCGCCGCCGACTGCGCCTTCGAAGATGCGTCCTTCATTGCTCTCAACCGAGAGCTGCGCATCGGCGTTGAAGCCCTCGTCGAAACCCGGTGACCGGGTGATCACGCTCACCGCGCCGGCCACGGTGTTCTTGCCGAACAGCGTACCCTGCGGACCGCGCAATACCTCGACCCGCTCGATATCCATGAACGGCGACCGATACTGGCGACCGCGGCCCATGTAAATGCCGTCGATATACATACCCACCGACTGCTCAAAGGCCTGGTTGTTACTCGACCCCATACCGCGCATGTAGATGTTGGTCGATACCGGCGCGTCACCCATCTTGAAGTTCGGGATGAAGTCCGCCAGCGCCGACATGTTCGCGATCCCGGCGTCCTGGATCTTGGTGCCCTGCATGGCAGTTACGGAAATTGGTACATCCTGCAGGCTCTCGGCGCGCTTCTGCGCGGTGACGATCACCTCCTCCAGGACAAGCTGTGCGTGGACGGGATTTCCGACCAGCGCGACGGCCAGCGCACCCAGTGTGGGTGCAAACTTGATGCGGGAACGATGCATTATGGATACCTCAGGTTATAGTTTTTAGAAGCGTGAGACTTTACCAACTTATGGTCTTGTTTACACGCATCATCTGCACCGAATTGGCGCGCCAGCGCGTGATGGGTGTGGTATCGTCTGAGCCCACTTATAGCCAACTACAGGAGAGTGCTATGTTCAGTCATGTCATGGTCGGCGCCCGGAGCATTGACGAATCCAAAGCTTTTTACGACGCCGTTCTGGGGACCCTCGGGGTAGCGCCCGGGTTTGTCGATGACCAGGGCCGGGTGTTCTACATCACCGATACCGGCATCTTTGCGATCACCATTCCGATCGATGGCAACCCGGCCAGCGCCGCCAATGGCGGAACCATCGGATTTGCCGTACCGGATCCGGAAACCGGCGACGCCTGGCACGCAGCGGGCCTGGCCAACGGTGGCGAGGCCTGTGAAGACCCGCCGGGCATCCGCGAAAGCGCAATGGGCAAGATGTACCTGGCGTACATGCGCGACCCGGCCGGCAACAAGATCTGCGCCCTCAAGCGTCTGTAATCAACAAGCGTGAAAACGGTGCCCGGGGGCAGATAAGCCCCGGGCACTACCTCGCTGAACGCGAGGCTTTACCAGCAATTAATTCAGGTTGTAACGCAACTCCAGCCCGTACATCCGCGGCAGACCCGAAGTCGTCATGAAGTTGCCGGTGGAATCGCCCACGGCCGCTGCGCCGAAGTAGTAGAACTCGTCAGTCAGGTTGGTGCCATAGATTGCCGCCTCGAAGCGCTGGTCGCTGCTGATCCAGCCGATACGTGCGTTCCACAGGCCATAGTCGTCGAAGCTCGCCTGATCAGGGTTCTGGCCCGCTCCCGCGTCCAGCCCCATGAAAATCTCGTCCACGTAACTGTAATCAAGGCGCGGGATAAACGTGCCATGGTCGGTTTCCAGCGTGTACTGGACCCCCAGTGAATACGTGACCTCGGGTACTTCGGCAAAGGGTTCTGGCGAACGGTCGACGAGCGGCAGATCGGTCTGCGCGATCAGCGCCCGCGTGCTGAACTGGGTATCGTCAAACGAGACGTACTCGTAGTCATTGAAGCTGCCCGTGGCGATAACCATCAGGTTGTCCGTCGGCAGCCAGGTCCACTCCAGCTCCACCCCCTCGATGCGTGTCTCGGACGCATTGCGAAACACCACGCGCGGCAAGTTGGAGCTGTCCAGGACGACCTGGCGAAGCTGCATCTCGTCGTAGTCGGTGCGGAAAATGGCGCCGTTCAAACGCATCTTCCCGTCCAGCAGGTCGAGCTTCCAGCCGATTTCATAGTTGGCCACCGTTTCGGGCTCTACCACCGCCTGGCCGTCGATACCCACCGGTTCAAAGGTCCCGGACTTGAAGCCCTCCGCGTAAGTGGCGTAGACCATACCGGAATCGATGAACGTATCGCCAATCAGCGACTCGGGCAGGTGGTAGGCCAGGCTCACCATCGGCGTCCACTCGTCCCAGGTTTCACTCACGTCCTGCTGGATGTCCGGCACCAGTGCCTCGGCAGAGATCAGCGGGTATAGCGGCTGGCCATAGGGGTCTAACGGGAACGCACCCTGTATCCGGCCGTACAGGTCCTGGGCCAGGGCGGCCTCGATATCTGACGCCAGCGCGATGCCCAGCGCGGGCGCGGGAATGAGGCCATCGACACCCTCCAGTGCCGCGAAGGCGATGGTGTTGTACGCCTCGGTATCAAGCAGTTGCAGGCGCACAGATTGCTCGCGCTTCTCACTGGTCCAGCGCAGGCCCGCGGTCAGCTCCAGGTTTTCGGTGAGATCGTAACTGCCCTGGAAGAATGCCGCGTAGGTCGTGTTTTCCAACTAATAGGTCTGGGTCTCGGCGTTGGGCGCACCGATAACCAGCACACCCGCGTCGGGAATGGCATAACCCCAGCTGCTTCCCGAGGACTGATCAGTGCCGTCATCGATCTCTTCACGCATTGCGAACAGGCCGATGGTGTAATCCAGCCGGTCATCAAAGGCACTGCCGGTCAGCTGGAATTCCTGCGACCAGTGATCGCGCTGACTGGCGCTGCCGACCGGCCGGTAACGCGAGGAGATCGGCAGGTGCGTTGCGTCGTTGTCGGGGTTTCCGAAGTTGCCGGATTTTTCCTGGTCGCCATAGCCGGTAATACTCTTGAGCGACAGCGAGTCATTGATACTCCACTCAACGGTGACACCCAGGATGAGGTTCTCCAGTATAAAGTTGATCGGAATCTCGGAAGTAACCTTGTAATCCTTCTCCAGCGCGGCAGATTGTGCACAGGCCTCGGCGTAGGCAGGGCTCTGCTCGGCATAGCCCGGACGCAGCGGGGTATCGTTGTCGTCAAAGGCATCGACCGGCACGAGGTCACCCGGATTTATACGGTTGCCCAACAGCGAATCTTCACCGTTGAAACTGCTGTTGAACATGTACCGACAATTGGTGGACGGTTGTATCTCGTCAACATCGCCGTAATACACCAGCGTATCTACCGAAACACTTTCACTGGGCAGCCAGCGCAGTTGCAGCGCCGCCGACTGGCGATCTTCCGACCCGGGCTCCTGGCCCGTTGTAATATTCTTCTGGTAACCGTCACGCCCGACTGAACCCAGCGTGATCTTCGAGTACAGCGTGTCATCGATAAGGGGCACGTTGAGGCTGGCGCGCAGATCAAGTCGATTGAAGTTGCCGATGCGCCCGTCGATAAAACCGCTGAGTGTTTCTTCGGGCGGCTGCGTTGTTACCAGCAGGGCACCACCGGTCGTGTTTTTACCAAACAATGTGCCCTGGGGGCCGCGCAATACCTGTACGCTCTGGATATCGATCAGGTCGAGTAGCTGACCATCCTTGCGCGGTATGTAAAGCCCATCGAGGTAAACCCCCACCGGGCTGTCGACACGCGAGCCGTCGTCACGTTGCCCGATACCGCGAATCCATATCTGGGCACTGCTGCTCTGGTCGATCTGCACGCCCGGCGTCTGGTAGCCCAGATCCTTGAGATTGACGATGCCGGCATTGCGTAGCTGGTTGCCGGTAAAAGCAGTGACCGAGACGGGTACATCCTGGATCACCTCCTCGCGTTTACGCGCGGTGACGATGACTTCCTCAAGCACACCCCCCTGGGCCAGCGCGGGGGGCGACAGCGGCAGCGTGGCGGCAAGACTGGTAACGACAGGGACGAGCAAGCAGCGGCGGCTGCGGGACGGGTACAGTCGACGGGACATGGGGCACACCTGTTATCGTTGGAATGGCGTTCCCGGTAATGTACTGCCGCCGCGCGGTCGTTGGCAAATGTTTAGAAAGGGGAATGCAGCGAGTCGATGGGGTGTGCGCCTGGCTGGGCAGCGTCATCGTCAACCGCGAAGGCTGAAAACACGGCCGTTGTGGCGGCTATCAGGACAAGGCTGCCCAGTAACCAGTTCCTGACATTGTTCATCGCCGCGCCCTCGGATAAGCAGTCATCGCTCAATGCACCAGGGCGAGATCCAGTCCCCGTGCCCGGGCGACCCAGCGCACCACCATCGACTCCGATGGCAGGGCGTCAGTCATTCCCAGGGCGGCATTGGCCAGCGCCAGCCGCCGGCGCAGGCGCGTGGCGTTGGCAGCGGCAAGATCGGGCACCGTATCGACACCAACCCGGTGCAACAGCGCCGCGTGACGCGCACTCACACCCTCGATGTCGCTGACCTGTAACGTTTCGTCTGACATGGCACCCTCCGAATATTCGCGCTATGACGCCTAGTCTGCTCGGCGCGAGCGCTTTACACCATCGGGGGCCTGTAAAGAGTTTGTAAAAGGCCTGGAAAGGACTACGCGAGTGGCAGGCGCAGTTCGAAACGGCTTCCACCGTCGGGGTGATTCACAGCGGTGATCGTACCACCATGCGCATCGGCCACCGCCTGCACAAACCGCAAGCCGAGTCCCGCGCCGCTGCGCGCGTGACCGCCCTGCTGGAACTGCTCGAAGATACGCTGGATATCCTGCGGATCAATACCGGGTCCGCAATCGCGGACGGTAAAGAGGACATTGTCTCCTTCAGGCTCCAGGCCCAGGTCGATTTCACCGCCGTCCTCGCTGTGTTTGATCGCATTGTCGAGCAGGTTGATCAGCACCCGTTCAACAAGATCGCGGCTGCAGTTCAACCACAGGTCATCGTCACTTACTGTGATATTCAGGGCAATCGATCGCGAGGCAGCCGAGTGGTACAGCTGCGCAACCGCGTTGTCCAGCAGCGAGTGCGCGTCACATTCATCCACGATCATGGGACCGGCCTGGTCAAGCTTCGCCAACTGAATGAAATTCTCGGCATAGGATAGATTGGCGCGAATATATTTTTCTATCTGAGACAGGAGTGCGGGATCGGCTCGCTGCGTTGAGTCCTCCCGCGCGCTTTGCAACAACGCCAGCACCGACGTCAACGGCGCGCGCAGGTCGTGCGACAGGAAGTTCAATGCCTCGGTGCGCTGCTTTTCGCTCTGTTTGAGCGCGGTGACATCGGTCAGCACCAACAGCAACAGGGGTCGGTCAAAACCCACTACGCCGCCCTGCAACAACAGGTCCCGACCGCTGTCGATGGCCACCGCCTCTGTCTCGAACACGTCACCCGGCGCGGTGAGTCCGGCCAGCAGATCGCGCAGGGGTTTGTCGCCGCCCAGTTGTATGCGCGACAGCGCAGCTTCGACAATCTTTTCACGAACCGGGCCACCGAGAATATCCCTGGCCTCGTCATTAACCATAAGAATCGCGCCCGACAGCTCGGCGAGGATGACACCCGAAGCCAGTTGTTCCAGCGTTCCCCGCACCAGTTCATGGTTCTGTCGCGCCTCGCGATAAGCACCATCGAGCTGAAGCAGCACTTCGTCCACCGGATCGGGCCGCGACGCTGCAACCGTCTCAGCGGGCGGCGGCGCGAGGAAGCCCTCGGTGTTTTCCTTGCGCAACTGCACCAGCTGATCCTGAATGAAATCCATCGCGGTAGCCAGGCGCAACCAGTTCCAGAGCGGATAGGCAAACAGGATAGTGAGCACGACGGGGGCGGGCGATACCCACAATCGCGCCTGCGTCAGCAGCACGTAAGACAGGAACAGGAATAGAAAAACGCTGGCCACTACCACCACCAGCAGCCGACCCGGCGCCAGCCGGGTGACAAAAAACAGCAGCAGGGTAACGAACAATCCCCCGAGCACCGCCACAGGCCAGGACGGTGCAGGCCGCATCAGCGCCTGTTCCCGCAGCGCGGAAAAAATAGTCGCGTTAATCTCCACACCGGAGATCTGGCCCAGCGAAGTGGTGATGTTGTCCACGTGCCCCGCCGCTGTGGCGCCCACAAACACGATCTTGTCGCGCAGCAACGCAGGATCCGCCCGGCCTTTCATCACGTCGACGTAGGGCACCTGCGCGACGGTGCCGGCATCGCCCATGAACGGAATAAGATTGGCATGACTGCGAATAATCGCATCGGGGTCAGGATCGCGCAGCACGGCTTCATTCGAGATACCGGGCAGCGGTGACAGGTCGTACCCCACCACCTGCGCCAACACCACGGCAAGGTGGTTCCACCGCGGGGCTCCCAGACCTTCCCGCAGATACACGCCCCGTGCCACGCCGTCGTTGTCCACCTCGATGTGCACGTGGCCGATTCCGGCAGCGGCCTGCGCGAGCTGCGGCACCGGCCCTATTTCGCGCAAGGGTCCACCGGGCGACGCCCGGCCGATAAATACCGGCAAGACCACATTACCGAGCTGCTCGATGACCTCCGCCAGCATCGCATCAACCTGCGGATACTGCTGGTAGGGTTCGGCGAACAGGACATCGACCGCCACCGCGCGCACCTTCGCATCGCGCAACTCGCGCAGCAGCTGCACATGATTTTCTCGCGGCCACGGCCAGCGGCCCAGTTCGGCGAGACTGCTTTCGTCGATACCCACTATGACCACGTCGTCGGCCAGCGCCATCGGAGCGGCCTCATTCAAGGCATCGTAAATGGCCCGATCCAGTGGCCTCACGCCGGAATACCAGTAGAGGGCCGCGCAGACAAGACCGCCGACCAGGGCGATCAGGAGGCGCCCGAGGAACAGCTGTCCGGGGTTTTTCATACGGGCATCAGCCCGATCACAACAGGAGGACGAGTGTGAGTACGGCCCAGAGGATGGCGCCCAGGTAGTTATTCTCGGGCGGTAGCGGCGCTTCGATACACAGCGGCAGATCGCTCTCCATACCGTTGAAGCCTTCCTGGTCGACCCCGCGCACCGTCACCGTGTAACAACCCAGGTCGAGTTGTTCAATCGAGTAGCGTGGCTGCTCCAGGCGCTCATTGGCCAGCAGCTGCCCGTCGGCGGAGTACAGATCGAGCGTCCAGTATTTCGCGAGCGGATCCGGCGCCCACTCTATGACCACCGGTACCGCAGCGTTAACCGTCGACTGGGCGAAACGCGGCGGGTCGAGCAGTTTGCGCGGCGGACCCAGTGCAACACCCTGCCGCGCGCGTATACCAAAGCCACCCGGCACATCCACCGATGAAGAGGCCTCAATCGCAACAAGCCCTTCGAGCACCTCGCTGCGGGTTGCCGAACGGTTTTCGGCCACCACGCGGTAGCGCGTTCCACGCACCGCCGCGATGGCCGATGGCGTGTGCACCTCAAACCGCGATCGCGATTTCGGCTGCACTGCAATCTCAACATTCCCGCGGTCAAGGTCGAGCCGCGTCTGGCCGTCAGGCGTGGATTCAATGCTGATATCGGAAAGTTCCAGGACACTCTGTGGCCTGATAAACACTTCGCCGTACTCGCCCAGCGCGATCCGCGCCGTGCCATCGAGCGTGGTGATCAGCGATCCGAGCATGAGCTGATCACCCACTGCCAGGGGGAGCGGGTTGGCGCCGTCCTGCGGCTGATAGCGGACCTCACCCTGCACCTTGAGCACCGTACCGACCACCGGCAGCTCGAGCAGCCAGGACAGGGGGATGCGAATTTTTGTCCCGGGAAGAATACGCCGATCCTGCACAATCCCGTTGTACTTGCCCAGCTCCAGCCAGCATCCGGGCCGCGCAGTGTATTCCAGGCACAAATCCCACAGGGTATCGCCGGGCTTGGTTTCATACACCCAGTCCCGCGCCTGCGCAGGCGCGGCCAGCACAAACAGCGTGATCAGCAGCAAGAAGAGGCGATGGGTCATAACGCTTCCAGGCGATACCCGTGTCGATAGACGGTCTTGATAAGATACCCCATGTCAGGACCGATCTTAAGCAGCTTGCGCAACCGGCTGATGTGCATGTCCACGGTGCGTGTGTCGAGCTGTGCGTCCACCCCCCATACCTCGCGCAGCAGGAACTCGCGCGAGAGGAGCTTGCCGCTGTTGGTAAACAGGCACAGGGCGAGCTTGAACTCGGTGGGCGTCAGCTTCACTTCTTCGCCATCGAGAAATGCCTGGCAGTTCTGGACATCGAGCCGCACCGGGCCGAGCTCCACAATCTCGGGCCGGTCGCTTCCGCTGCGACGCCACAGGGCATCGAGCCGCGCGAGCAGGTCGGCGCGGCGCAGCGGCTTGACAATATAGTCATCGGCCCCGGTCGCCAGGCCGCGCACGATGTCTTCCTCGTTATCCTTGGCCGTGGCGAACACTACAGGGCCATCGAAGGGCAGTTCGTTGCGCACCTGCTGGAGAATGTCGATC
>CAYGOX010000001.1:30685-51480 GCA_964351485.1 uncultured Halioglobus sp. | reverse complement strand
TTCACCGGGACGGTCGAGCGTTGGCCGGAGTACAGCCGCACGCGTTTCGATGCGCTGGTCCCGGCGAACACCCTGACGCCGCCGCGCACGGTGGGTGATACCGGCGGGCTCGAAGGGCGCCTCATGGTGGGCGGGCATTACCGCCTGCAGGAGGATGAGGCGCTGGTGATCAAGGCGCGTCCTACGGCGGCCGATTACCAGGGGATTCAGCTGGGGCACCACTGGTGGGAGTCGCTCGACTACGGCAACCGCCAGACCAGTCTCACGCTGGACCAGGCCCATGTCAGCAGCGACGGCGCGATCTACTTCGTCATTGCCCACGGTGACCCCGGTGCGCCCAACTGGCTCGATACCGAGGGGTTTTCCCGCGGTGTGATTCTTATGCGTTACGACGGGTTGCCCGTGCCCGAGCTGCCCGCAGAGCAGCACCCCGCGGCGCAGCGCGTGCCCCTGGCACAGGTGTTCGATTACCTGCCCGCCGACGAACCCCGTGTCACCCCGAAGCAGCGGCTGGATGACATCGCTCAACGTCGGGTCCACGTACAGGAGCGCTTCGGCCTGTGAGCAGGTGCCATGGTGTAGTGCGTTCCCTGGTGTACCTGCTGCTGGCCGGTGTGCTGGCAGGCGTGTTAGCGGCGTGTTCGGCGCAGCGTGCGACACATACTGTCGAGGTGCGCCATGCCGGCGCAGTGTCCGGCGAGGTCGAGCAGCGCGCGCCGGTGGATTTGGCGGGGTTCCTCGCGGCTTTTCGCACCTTTGACTGGGCTGCCCAGGCGGGCCAGTCGGGTGATGGCGCCGAGCCCAGTCTGAAAGTCAGCAACAACGCGACCGGTCGCGCGTTCTTTGTCTCGGTGGTGGGTGATGCCGACTACTTCAGTTACGTGGTGGGCGCGATCTATCCGCGGGAAATGTCGCGTCCGGTTGCTGATGATTCCGACAGCGGGCAAGCGTCGGTCGCGGTGACCGAAACCGTCCGCTGGGCGGAAGTCGTGGTGGTGCGGCCAGCGGCCCTGGTGGAACGCTACGCGCAGAAATACTTCGCCGGTGACCTGGATGTGTTGCTCGAGGCGATGCGCAAGGCACCGCCGTTTCTCGATGTGCCGGCGAGCGAACTGCCGCACATCGGCGAGTAACCCCTAGATCGGCAGGCCCTCGTCGATATTGTGATTGGCCTCGGCCGGTGATGCCATGCCCTGGGTAGCGTGGAAGCCGTTGACCTCGTCGTGGATACCCTTCATGTCCTCGGGGGCAACGAAAAACTGCGAGTACCACTTGCGGTTGGTTCGAAACGGGCCGTCGGTCTTGAGCTGCATGATCTTCAGCGCGGGGCGCTTGTTCTGCCACACGTTGAAGTCGGCGCCAAAGGCTTCCAGTGCACCGGCCTGGGCCTCTTTCGCCGCTTGCCTGTCCTCGTCCGTAGCCTGCGGTGCGCTGCCCTTGTATAGGCAGGCGTGGAAACACTTGGTGAGGCCGTCTTCCACCGGTGTGTTGGCGATCAACTCATAAATGACGTTGTCGGCGAATACCTGTTTCGACAGCAGGATGCCCGGACCGGTGTACCAGGTGGTGGTGTACAGGTAGGTCTGGTACAGCTGCATCGGGCCGCCCTGGCGCTGGATGCAGATATGGTCGCGGAACTCGTTTTCGAAATACTCGCTCGGCGCGCCGTGAGTCGGCCCGAGGTGGCGGACGTCCGCCATGTTGTCGAGAATCTCCTGCGAGTGCACGGGCAGTTCGCCGAGGTGGTCCAGCTCCCAGCGGACCCACTGCGGGTCGTCCCACTCCTTCAGGAATGGCGCATCGTAATCCGGCTCGCGGCCGTCGGGGTCGTACCAGGCCATGATGCAGCCCATGTTGTCGACCACCGGGTAGGAACGAATCGATGCCGACTTCGGATAGGGGCCTTCGGCGTAGGGAATGTCATCGACATCGCCTTCGCAGTTGTAGCGCCAGCCGTGATACGGGCAGCGGATGGAGTCGCCCTCAATCTGCTCGCCGTTCTTGACGATCATGGCGCTGGTGCTGGCCGTGATATGGGTGCCCATGTGCGCGCAGTAGGCGTCGAGCAGCACCGGCTTGCCGGATTCGCCCCGGTAGAGCGCCAGGTCCTGCCCGAAGTAGCGGACCGCCATGGGTCCTTTGTCGAGTTCCGAGCTTTCCGCCACGATAAACCAGCCGCGGGGAAAGGTGTTCGGCCCCAGGTTGTATTCTGCAGATGTCGCCATGATCGATTCCTGTCTTGATACCACGTGTGCGAAGTATAGGCAGTTGGCGCCTCACAGCTATGCCCCGGGACACATGGTTACCCCGGGAATGGCGGCCGGCTCAACTATTTCAACTGGCGGTGACGGCCGGCTCCGTCTCGTCGCTGTCCGGCTGCAGCGTATTGAACCGGCGGCCCAGGTAGATGCCCACCGCGGCCCAGGTCGAGGCGATGCCCACGCCTACCAGGGCGACCGGCCCCATCGCCAGGCCCAGTCCCTGGGTAAGGCCGGTAAAGGCCCACGCGTTGAGCATGTCGCCACCGCGGTAGATGACGATATCAATGACCGGCTTGGCCTTGAAGCGCACCTCGCGATCCACGGCGGTGAACAGCATCTCGCGCGCCGGGCGCGACACCGCGTAATTGCCGATGCGCCGCACGATCTGCACCGCGACCACAATGCTCACCATCGGAGCTGCGGCCAGCATCGCCATGCCCGCCGCGATCAACACGGGCACTGAAGCGAGTGTGAACGGCATGCCCAGGTGCTTCGCCATGCGGCCGGTGGCGAATGCCGCAACCAGTATGGTCATCGTGTTCACCACCAGGTCGATATCGGCGTAGAGCGCGGCCCGCGCGGCGCGATCGTAGTCCACCAGCAGGTTTTTGAGTGCGAAATACACGAAGGAACCGATCGAGGTGTAGAGAAAAATAAACAGGCCGATGCCGAGCAGGAAACTGCTTTTGAAAAATTCCTCGAAACCGGCGAACGCACTGCCGCCGATCGATTGCAGGTCGGCCGGGGATACCGCCACCGCCTGGTTGTGCAGTTCAGAATATTTCAGCCGTTGCAGGGCGCGGATCAGCGGCAGGATGGCGACGACCATCGCCGCGGCGATCAGCAACAGGTAGTCGGTGCCCAGGTCGCTGACCAGCACTGTAACCGTCAGTGGCCCGAGCAGTGCGCCGGTACTGGCGCCGGCGCCGATAAAGCCGAACAGGCGCCGGGCCTGCATCTTCGAAAAGATGTCGGCCATGAAACTCCAGAACACCGAAACGTGGAACAGGCTGAACAGGCTGACCCAGACATAGAACGCCTTGTCGAGCAGATCGCGCTCGGCCAGCGTCTGCGTACCGACGTAGAACAGGACAAAGCTCAGGGCGAACAGCGTGTAGACCGAGGGCACCAGCGCGGAAAAGCGCACCCGCGACACCGCGAAGCCATACACAGAGACCACCAGCGCACTGAGGAAAAAGGTGAGTGTCCAGAGGAAGCTGACCTCGGCGTCGGTCCAGTCGCTGGCCATCGCGTCGCGCACCGGGCGCAGCAGGTAGTAAGAACCCATGAGCATGAGCACCAGCACGAACGAGCAGAGCGTGGCGCGAGTTTCCTGCGGCTGGATGTCGCAGGCGCGTGCGAGCAGGCGCGTCAGCGGGCCACCGGCGTTTGTTTCATTCATGCGATGGCCTCAAAGGCGCGCAACATGGCTTCGCGCTGAACCTGGCTGGGCGCTTCGCCCCGGTTCGCGTGCATGTTGTCCGCCATGTGGTGGGGTTTTGCCGACGCGGGAATCACGCAGGTCACCGCCGGATGCGCGAGAATAAATTTCAGGAAGAACTGGGCCCACGACGTACACCCGAGGTCGCGCGCAATTGCCGGTAGCGCCTGGCCCCTGGTACGGCTGAACAGTTCGCCGCGCTGGAACGGGCGGTTGATCATGGTGGCGATGCCGCGCTCGCGTGCCAGCGGCAGCAGTTTGTCCTCGGCAGTGCGATCGGCGATGTTGTAACTGAACTGGACGAAGTCCAGCGGTTCGCTGCGCATGATCTGCAGCAGCTCGGGGTGACTGCGCCCGTGTGAGGTCGTGATGCCGATATGGCGCACGCGCCCGGCCTCTTTGAGATCGCGCAGCGTCCCCAGATGGGTCTGCCAGTCGCGCAGGTTGTGCACCGCCAGCAGGCCGAACTGCTCCACCGCCATGCGCCCGGCGGAGGCCTGTATCTGCTCGAGGCCTTTCGCCTTGCCGTTGGTCCACACCTTGGTGGCCGCAAAGACAGTCGATTGCCGCCCCAGTGCCCGCAGGACATCGCCCACGCGGCGCTCCGCGTTGCCGTACATCGGCGACGAGTCGATCACCGTGCCGCCGCCATCGAGGAAGGCCTGCATGACCTGTGTCAGCTGTGCGATGGAGGAGGCGTCGTCGCCGGTGTCGAAGGTGCGCGATGTGCCCATCCCGATGACGGGAATGCGTTCACCGGAGGCGGGTATGGCGCGGGTGAGTACCGCAGGCCCGGTATCGCCTGAACCTGACAGGGGCAGTGCCCACAGCAGTGGCCCAGAGGTGCCCAGGTAGAGAAGTTGCCTGCGGTTGAGCATCGCGGTGGTCCGAAAGCGCAGCGGAGAAGGCAGTGTTTCAGCCGTCGCGCTGCCGGTCAAGGTGCTTACATGCGCGTGCTGAAAGTGAAGACAAACTGCGGGCCTTCAATATCGAGGTTGCCCGCGGTGTCGTCCAGGTCCAGGTCGCTGGCCAGGTAACGGAAGCCGAACCCCAGGTGCTGGTCCTGCCGGATTTCAAAGTCGATGCCTGCGCGGGCGTAGTAACCCAGGTTGATCGCGGAGCTGTCACCACCGTCGATGCCGGTGGCATCCTCGACCAGGTTGCCGCCGGCATCGCGCACGGTGAGGTCGTCGATTTCATGGCGGCCGTACATCAGCATCGGCCCGGCCGCGGCATAGGTGGTGATCCGCGGGTTGAGTCGGCCGCGCACGTAGCCGCCCAGGTGAATCTCGGCCAGCAGTAACGAGCCGTCCAGCGATGTCGACTGGGAGCCGCGCGTCCCGGTAAACCGGATGCCGCCGTCTTTGTAGGCCACACTGCCACCGGAGTTCAGCCCCCAGTGTACCCAGCCGCGGTGAAAGGCGAATTCGTTTTCGAGCCCGACGATGGGCAGGGTGGCGAAGTCGGCGTTCGCTTCGCCGTCCGACAATCCCGGCCAGCTCGTGGACTGGTTATCGAGGTCCAGCGCGCCGAGGTAGACCTGGTACAGCGGGTTTTCGTCGGCCACCGGCTGCGCCTTCAGGGCAGAGCCGTGAACGGCAAGCAGCAGCAGGAGTGCGGAGCAGGGCAGGTAGCGTGTCATAGTCTGTCTATCCATTGTCCCGTGTAAGCGTCAGCCTGCGGCGGTAGCTGAGAGCATCCACTTGCGCAGGCGATTCGAATCGCCGAATGGGGTCAGTTTACCGAACGAGTTGAGCAGTATGATAGACACCGCTTCGCCGCCGATGTTCGCGAGCATCACCAGGCAGCGGCCCGCCTCGTTGATATAGCCGGTTTTGCTCAGTTCGATGTCCCAGCGCGCGTTCTTCAGCAGGCGGTTGGTGTTGCCGAAGGTCAGCGGGCCGCGGCCCCGGAAAGGCCGGACGTCCATGCGGGTGGCCGTGGTTGCACGGGTAATCAGTGGGTACTGGTCGGCGGCCTCCAGCAGTCGGGCCAGATCAGTAGCCGTGGAGACGTTCTGGGCCAGCAGGCCAGCGGGATCGGCGAAGCGGCTGTGGGTCATGCCCAGGGATTTTGCGCGGGCGTTCATCGCCGCGACGAAGGCGTCCATCCCGCCCGGGTAGGTGCGTCCCAGCGCGGTGGCGGCCCGGTTCTCCGAGGCCATGAGCGACAACCGCAGCAGTTCGCGGCGGGACAGGCGTGCGCCGAAGCCCAGGCGCGAGCCGGTCAGGCGGATGAGATCGCGATCCGCGCGGGTGATTTCAATTTTCTCATCCAGGTCCAGGCGGGCATCGAGGGTCACTATCGCTGTCATGAGTTTGGTGATCGACGCGATGGGGCGCACGGTTTCGGTGTCTTTGCCGTAGATCCGGTTGCCCTGGGCATCCAGCACCAGGACCGAGGCGGAGCGCAGCTGTGGCGACCCTGCCAGGTCGAGAAACGCCGACTGTGTGGCGTGGGCGGACAGTGCCAGCCAGGCGAACCAGGCCACCAGCGTAGCGCGCAGAATCCCCATGATGTCTTTGCCCCGTATGGTTTTGTTATATGGCACGCCTCGCCGGGCGCGTCCTGACAAAAGTATGCCCCAGCGCGCGGCAAAGCTCCACGCGCGCGGCATTATTGCCATGCGGTGAATCAGCCCGGTTCGGACTCCGCGCCGGCCTCGACGCGCAGCAGCCCGCGGAACGCGCGACTGGCGGTGGCGTCGCCGGACAACACCCGGTACACGTCGCGAGCGATCGGCATTTCCACGCCGAACTCCTCGGCCAGCGCCATGACCGCCGGCGCACTTTTCGCGCCCTCGGCGACCATCACCATCTCGCTGATAATGTCCGGCATGTCGCGGCCTTTGCCCAGTTCCACCCCAACATGGCGGTTGCGGCTGTGCTCGCTGGTACAGGTGGCGATCATGTCGCCCATGCCCGCCAGGCCCGCGAAGGTTTCCGGCCGCCCGCCCATGGCAACGCCGAGGCGGGTGACCTCTGCCAGGCCGCGGGTGATGAGCCCGGCGCGGGTGTTGTCGCCCGCGCCCTGGCCGTCGCCCATGCCCACAGCGATGGCGATGATGTTCTTGAGCACGCCGCCCAGTTCACAGCCGATGACATCGGTGTTGGTGTAGACGCGGAAGAGGCCGCTTTTGAACACCGTCTGCAGTTCCTGCACGATGATTTCGTCCTCCATCGCCAGGACGCTTGCCGCAGCCTGCCCGGAGGCAATTTCCAGCGCGAGGTTGGGCCCGGTCAGGACGCCGATGGGATGGCCCGGCAGCACCTTGGTAATGATCTCGGTCATGCGCAGTCGGGTATCGAGTTCCAGGCCCTTGGTGAGGCTGATAATCGGGACCCAGGCGCGGATGTGTTCTTTTATGTCGTTCAGGACATTGCGAAACTCCTGGGACGGAATGCCCATGACGATGACGTCGGCATCGTGCACCGCCTCGGCGAGGTCGGTGGTCGCCACCAGTTTCTCCGAGAGCGTGCAGCCTGGCAGGTATTTTTCGTTGGTGTGTTGCGCGTTGATTTCGTCGACGACCTGCGCATCCCTGGCCCACAGCATCACCGGCGCGTTGCGCGCGGTCAGTGAGGCCACGGTCGTTCCCCAGGAGCCTCCGCCCAGTACACTGACTCTCAAGTTTTCCATTGTCCTGTTCTCCTGTACCCGGTGCCCTGCCTAAATAGTACCCTGCGAACTGGTCCGGCTGCTGCTGGCGATCGCACGGATCAGTTCCAGGCGCCGCAGTTGCTCGCGCAGATCGCGCGCCAGGTCCTGGCGACGCTGGGTGAGCGATTCGTCGCCAGCCTCGGTGAGGTTCCGGCTCTGCAGCGTTTTGAACGCGTTCTTGAACAATAGCTTACCAATGGACGCATCGCTGCCGATGCGCCGCTGCAGGTAGGCCTGCCGGCCGTAGTTCAGCGACCGGGTGACGCAGTCCTCCTCGGTGAGGCTCTCGGTGTGGTCCATGCGCGCCAGCAATGTGGCGCTGACCGAGTAGGCCTCGGCGTAGGTCTGCAGCGTGACGTGCGAGACCAACGGGATCATGCCGGTGAGCAACTGGCCGAAGCCCATAGTGCCCTGGGCGACCAGTTCTTCCCAGTTGTCCGCGTAGCGACCCAGTTCCTCGCGAATCTGCCGGTGAAACTCCTCGGTCGGCGCGTAGAAAAATTCGAACTTGAACAGGTCGCGCTGCCGGTCGATCTCCTCCCAGAAAATCGCCAGTGCGCCCTCACCCTCGTTTTCGCTCGCGCGCAGCAGGGCCAGCTCGATGATCGCCTTGTTCACGAAAAAGTGGATGACGGTGTTGCGGTAGTAGCTGGCCACCGCGTGCTGGTTGAGTCCGATACCGTAGATAACCTCCGGCCCCTCGTCGTAACGCGTGATGATCCCCTCGTTGATCATGATCTGCAGCAATGCCTCGACCTTTTCGCCGAAGGTGGCGTCCAGGTCGGCCGAGACGCGCAGGTCGCGATCGCGCGCCCACCCGAGCAGGCGCGTGATGTCCTCGATCACCTCCTCGCGAGTGAGCGCCTTCGGCGCCGAACCGAGCAGGCTCATCGTGACCAGCGAGGGGAAGGTGATCGGCGTGATAAGCCAGCGCAGGGACTCGGCGCCCTTGCCGCGCCCGGTCTGTTCGGTGGCGTATTCCTCCACATCGCGAATCAGGTCGTAGCTGATGGAAATAGGAATGATGTGAATGTTGCGCGCGTCGGTGGAGTGACAGGCTTCGAGCACGTACTTGAGCAGCCCATAGCGCGGCGGCATGAGTTTGCCCAGGCGCGATCTTGTGCCCTCGAACGCCCAGTTCATCGGAAATCGCTTTTCCATGAGATAGCCGATGTAGTGCCGCAGGGTGATCTTGTACAGCTCGTTGTCCTGGAAGGAGCGCTTGATAAATATTGCGCCGGCCCGGTGCAGCAGAAAGCCCAGGCCGGGAAAGTTCATGTTGGCCCCGCCGAACATGTGCGGCATCGGGAAATCGTTGTCGAACATCACCTTGGGCACGACCATGCCGTCAAGGTAGGTCTTGTGTGTCCACAGCAGCATCGAGGGATTCTGGCGCACGAGGCGGCGCATCTTTTCCACCGAGGCCTCGTCGTAGACGATCTTTTCCTCGTAACCCAGTGACAGGCAGAAGTTGTTGAACTTTGCGTACACGTCGAGCCAGAAGGTGCTGGGGGTGGACACCATCTCGTTCATGTAACCCTGCGCCTCTTCAAGCAGCGCCTCTTTCGGCTTGCCGGTGCGCTGCGCCAGGTCTTCCACCGCGTGCTGGAAATTGCGGCGCGCGAGCAGGGTGGACGCCACGTGGCGCGGTACCTTGTAGCGACCACCGCGCAGGCTGCGCTCGGCCAGGTCGAGGACAATGGCCGCCTGGCGGGCGACAAAACTGGCGAACTCGCCATCGGCATCGTCACCGATGGCATTGATGTGCAGGGCGTAGCGTTCTTTCAGGTTCGCCAGGGTATCGGGTGCGCCGGCTACCAGGTGTAAGCGCTCGGGGTGGCGTGTGGCGATTTTGCGGGCGCGTCGCGGGCTGGGCCTGCGCGGGTCGCCCAGCAGCAGGTGGCGCAGGCGCGGTCCATCCGGTTCCTGGCTGTTTTGAGGCAACCAGGCCACGCGCAGCGGTGCGATCAGGGTGTCGGGGGGCAGCAACAGGGCAACCGACAGGGCGGCGCTGTCAATGGGCCTGGAGTCGTCGCCCAGGTTGATGCTGATGCTGGGCGCGGGGTCTGCGCCCGGCGTCGCGTGCCGGCCGATCCAGTCGTGCAGGATGCCCTGTTCGAATTCGTTGGGTACGTCGAGCAGGAACAGGACCGGCCGGTCGTCGTCGGCAGGCCACGGGCTGCTGTCCAGGAACTTCTGTTCAAGATTCACGCGCAGACTGCCCCGTTAGCTGGACTGTTTGCTGGCGCGTGTCGATGATTTGGCGGCGGCCTTGGGTTTCGCCCGGGTACCGGCCTTCGATTTCACCTTGGGTTTTGCTTTCGCTTTGGGCTTGGCCTTGGGCTTCGCCTTCGCTTTGACTTTGGGCTTTGCCTTGGTTTTGGCCTTCGCTTTGGCTTTGGCCTTCGATTTTGTCTTGGGCTTGGTCTCGGCTGGCGCTTCGACCACGGGTTCGGCTTCGGACCGGGCTTTCACCCGTGCAGACGCCGCTTCTTCCGGCTGGCCCAGAGCGCGGGCGAACATATTGCGCACCTCGCGCACGTGTTCGTTCATGGTTTCGCGGCGCCACTGGCTGGTATCGACCGGCGGCAGCACGTCCACCTTGACGGTGGCGGGACGGAATACGAAATCGCCCTTGGGTGCGACATCGCCCGCGTTGTGAATCACGATGGGCACGATCGGTACGCCGGCCTGCATCGCGATGTGGAACGCGCCCTTCTTGAACGGCGCCAGGCGGGGGCCGATAGTGCGCGTACCCTCGGGCGCAATGACCACCGACTTGCCCTCGTTTTTCATGGCTTCGATCAGCGGTGACATGGCGTCGATTGCACTGCGGGCGTTGGCGCGGTCAATGAATACCACGCCGCCCATCTCCATGACTTTGCCGATGACCGGGGTCTCTTTCTTGATTTCCTGTTTGCCGACACCCGCGATGTCGCGGCGGATCAGGCGGGCGGCGATCAGGACATCGGCCTTGCTCTGGTGATTGAACACAAAGACCGCCGGACGCGACGACCACAGGTGCTGTTCCCCGGTGACATCCAGCTCAAGGCCGATCAGGGCGCTTGCCGTGTCGGCGAACAGGGAGAACGAAAAGTTCTGTGAGTGCCGGCGCGAGCCGGTCAGGGCGTAGACCGGAAGCCCCGCCATGAACGAGGTCACCAGCGAGCCGGTCGCCGCCACGGAGCGAACGAACTGGGCGAGGGTGGGGCGGCCGCGACTGCCGAATTTCGCCACCGGCCAGCGGTTGTCCCGCGCCACGCGTTCGAGCTTGCCGCTGGGATTGAGCGCGCGGGGGTTGCCCACGCGCTGGAGCAGCAGCAGGTCGTCGGTGCTGTCGGTGTAGAAGAAGCTGTTGTCCAGGTTCGCCTTGTGCGCCTTGGCCAGGGCCTCGGCGGCATCCACCTTGCCCTGGCCGAAGCAGGTGGGGCTGATGACCGCGCCGGTAAACTTGCCGTCTTCTACTTCCAGGTGGGTACACAGGATGTGCTCGATGCCCAGATCGCGCCCGGCCGGTTCAACCTGGTAGGGCGTGGCCGACGAAATGATCGCCACCGTGTGACCCTTGGCGAGGTGGGCGTTGATCAGCGCGCGGGATTCGGGGTAGATCAGCCGTGCGATCTGGCGCCGGTAGAGTTCCTCGCCGACCTCGATATAGGTGGCTTCCTCGGTGCCGCGCATGAATTGCGCGTTGACGGCCATCATGCCGGAGAAGCCGAGCCTGCCCATGCCGAAATTGGTCATGGCGCTCATCAGTTCGACAAAGTCGCGTGCGGACAGATCGCCCCGGCGCAATTGCTCCCTGATAAAGGTGGTGGCGGAAAATCCGGCGATGATAGTGCCGTCAAAATCGAAAATTGCGGCTGTTTTGGGACCGCTGGGCGCCGCTTCAATGTCGGCGAGTAGTTGCTTGATGGTGGCCATGAAACTTCCTTACACAGATAAGCGGAAGCATAGCGCATTCTGCCTGCGGGGGAATTACCCGCGAGGTACAAGGGTGGGGTCAAAATTCAGTTTCGAGCGCGCAAAAAAAAACGCTGTCGCAAGGCAGGTGGCGACAGCGTTGTGTAGGGTAAAGCGTATGTAGTGTCCAAGTTAATTTTATCCAGCCCGCAAACCGGATACCGTCCCCTGGCGGCAAACACCTCTGACAAATGTTTGCTGGCTTTCCCATAAGGGTGACGGTTGCCCTCAATTGGTAGTCATCCAATTAACCGTCACAGCTTCAGTATAGGTAGGGAGCCTGAGACTTCAAGAAATAACTGCATGATATTTAATTATAATATGAAATACGAATAAAGAATATTGCTGCGCCTGCCATAACGCCCTCAGCGGCTACACTTAGCCTGCTTTCTCAAAGACCCTTTAAGAATCAATCAGCCCCCTGACAAGGAAACCCGCCCATGACCCTGGATCGCCGCCGTTTTCTGCAGCTCACTGCCACCTCAGCCACATTGCCCCTGTTGGGCGCCTGTTCTGAAGATGGCCCCGCGCCGAGTATCGATACGCGGTTGCCCAACAGTCCCTTCGGGGCCGAATCGACGGCGATGGAGGTGACCGAGGGGCTCGACCTGTCCGGCCAGACCTTCCTGGTGACCGGCTGCAACTCGGGTCTGGGCTACGAGACCCTGCGCGTGCTGGCCGCGCGCGGCGCCCACGTGATCGGCACCGGGCGCACCCTGGCCAAGGCCGATGTCGCCTGCGCCAGCGTCGATGGCCAGACCACGCCGCTGGCGCTGGAGCTGTCGGATTTCGATTCGGTGGTGGCCTGCGCAGACGCGGTCAAGGCGATGGACATCCCCCTGGATGGTCTCATCCTGAACGCCGGGATCAACACCTTTGGCGAACTGGAGCTGATCGGGGGTATCGAGCGCATGTTCGTCGTCAACTACCTGGGTCATTTCCTGTTCGTGGAGCACGTGCTCCCGGCGATGAACACCGCGCGTGAGTCGCGCATCGTCCACGTTGGCAGCCGGTCGGGCTACACCCAGGCGCCGGCGGTCGGGATCGATTTTGAAAACCTGCGCGGCGAGGGTGTGTTCGATGCCAGCGAGGCCTACGGGCGCTCGAAGCTGGCCAACGCCCTGTTCTCGCTGGAGCTGGCGCAGCGCCTGCAGGCCACGCCCATCACCTCGAACGTGATTCACCCCGGACTGGTGCAGACCAATATCGCGCGCACCGCGCCGGCGATAATTCGCGGGGCTTTTGACCTGCTCGGCGGCGCCATTGCCAAGTCGCCACAGCAGGGCGCCGCGACCCAGGTGTATGTCGCTGCGCATCCTCTGGTGGCCGGCGTCAGCGGCGCCTACTTCGAAGACTGCAACCCCGTCACTGTCTCCGGTGAGCATCACATGTTTGACCGGGCGATGGCCGCCCGGTTGTGGGAAGTGGGGCAGGAGATGACGCGGGACTACCGCGCCTGAGTGTCAGCCCGCCTTGCGAAACAGCAGGGTCATGCGGTCGGATTCGCCGATCAGCTCCATCGCGGCGCGCTCCGGCGTGCCCTCCTGTGTGCCGCGCAGTGACGGCGGCAGGCGCCAGACCACGTCCGTCTCGCCCGGTCGATCCTTGGGGTTGGCGTTGATGTCGGCGCTGGCGACCAGCGCGAAACCGGCGGCTTCAAACATGGCGATGACCGCCGACTGCTTCAGGTAGCCGCGCGCGCCCTGCGCCCCTTCGTCGCTGGCGTCTTCAGGTGCGCGGTGCTGGACAACACCCACCAGTCCGTCGGGTTTGAGCATGGCGTGGATATCGGCCAGGGCGCGGCTGCGGGTGTCTGCCTGCGCGTCAAACCGGTTGAGGTTGTGCAGCGCGCGGATCATCAGCACCCGGTCTACTGTGCCCTTGACCTCGGACGGGACGGCCTCGAAGGTAAAACCGCGGGCGCGAACGCCGTTGTCGGTAAAGCCTGCCACCAGCGCGGGAAACTGTGCCGCGCCCGCCTTGCGCGCGGCGATCCACTCGGGGGTGGCCCAGCTGAACATCTCCCACATGCGGTCGGCGTAGTTAACGCCATACAGGGTGCCCTCGCTACCCAGATAACCGGCCAGAATCTGCGTGTACCACCCGCCGCCGGGCAGACCCTCGGCCACCGTCATGCCGGGCTCCACGCGGAAAAACTGCAGCGTTTCTACCGGGTGCCTGGCGCTGTCACGGGCGCGATCCTGTTCGCTGCGCGCGTCTACGACTGCGCGCAGGGCGGCGTCGTGATCGGGGGTTGCGGTGGTGGCACAGCCGGCGAGCAGCGCGCCGAGCAAACAGCCCAGCGCCAGCGTTTTCTGTATCGGTGTGGTGATCATGCGGTCGTCTCCCGGGTTGAGGTTGGCGGAGCAAGCGCTCCACAATGTCGCCCTGCGCGCGGGCAATGTAAAGCGTTTTTGAACCGGGTTGGACAAGATAGCGAGAATGACCCTTCGCGCCATGCCCGCGGCCTGCGCCGCTGGGTAAGATAGCCCGACTTCACGACGGTTACGGGAGACACAAGATGGCCAAAGTCCTTATCACGGGTGCCACCGGCTTTATCGGCAATCACGTCACACGCATGTGCCTGGAGCAGGGGGACGACGTTCGCGTCATGGTCATGCCGGGCGAAGACCGGTCGCCGCTGGACGGCATGGACGTGGAGTTTGTCGAGGGCAACCTGCTCGACCCCGCCTCCCTGCCCAAAACCGTCGAGGGCGTCGACCGCCTGTATCACCTGGCGGCCATGTTCGCGATCTGGACCAAAGATCCCGACCTGCATTTCAAGATCAACGTCGACGGCGCTCGCGCCATGCTCAAGGCCGCGCAGGCTGCCAACGTCGAGAAGATCGTGTTTACCAGTAGCGTCGCGGCCCTGGGGATTGTCGGCGACGGCACCTGGGCCACCGAGGAAACCGAGTTCAACGCCTGGCCGTGGGCCAGCTATTACATCCTGTCCAAGTACATCAGCCACGAGATGGTCAAGGGTATGGTGAGCGAGGGCCTGCCCGTGACCATGGTTATGCCCGGCCTGCCGTTCGGTCCGGGCGACCGCGCGCCCACGCCGACCGGGACGATGATCCTGCGCACGCTGAAGGGCCAGATGAAAAACTACTGGGATGGAGGCGTTTGCGCAGTGGATGTCCGCGACGTGGCCAGGGGGCATGTCCTGGCGATGGAGAAAGGGCGTATCGGCCAGTCCTATATCCTTGCGAACAAGGACGGCAACATGCCGAACAAGACCATGCTGGACCTGATCGGCCGGGTGGCCGGCGTCGACAAGGTGGCGACCAACGAGGTGTCGGGTGCCACGATGTTACGCGTGGCGAAGGTTGCGGAGTTTATTTCGCGAATCACCGGCCGGGCGCCGATGACCACGGTGAAAAACACGCGCTATATCCTGCAGCACGGCTATGTCGACCCATCCAAGGCAATCGAGGAACTGGGCCTGCCGCAGACACCGATCGAGACGGCCGTGGCCGACTCGGTTGCGTGGTTCCGCGCCAACGGCTACGCCTGATCGGCGCGGAACACGCGGCGCACTAGGCGCTCTTTGCAAGGTACTCCTCGCAGATTGACTTACCCAGTTCGCTGGTGAGGCGAGCGGTGTTGCCCATGCTCAACTCCAGTTCCCGCGCCCACAGGCAGTAGCGGAACAGCACGTAGTCGCGATCGACGCCGGTGCCGCCGTGGCAGTGCTGTGACGCCTGGCTGACGCGGTGCGAGACGTCACCGCACCAGATTTTCGCCATGGTGACGGCGTCGCCGGCGGGCCGGCCCTGGTCGAGCAGCGAGGCGGCCTGGTGGGTCACCAGTCGCAGGCACTCCACGTCCTTGAAGCAATCTGCCACGCGGTGACTCACCGCCTGGAACGTCGCAAGCGGCCGGCCAAACTGCTCGCGCTCGGAGGTGTACTGCCCCGTAATGCGCATCATCTTGTCGCACACCCCCAGGGCCATGGCGGCCATCGCGGTCCGCGTGGCCTGTTCGGCCCAGGTCATGGCCTCGACGGCGGCGGCGCCGGTGGCCACCACGTCCTGCGCAGCGACGGGGGTCTTGTCCATCACCAGCTCCGAGCGTGTTTCGCCACTGGTAACCACCTGCGGATTGAGTGACACGCCCGCGGCCTGCGGGTCGACCAGTGCGACCACCAGCTCATCGCCGGCCATTGCACTCACCAGGATGCGCGCAGCCGTACTGGCGTTCTGCACACAGATCTTGGTGCCGGTGAGGGTGTAGCCGTCACCGTCCTTCTGCGCCTGCGTCGCCGGTGCGCAGGGGCCCGGATCACCGTATTCTTCCAGCGCCGCGCCTACCTGGGCCTCGCCCCTGGCGATCGCGCCGAGCCACTGCTCTTTCTGGTTGTCGGTGCCGAAGCGGCGCAGCGTGCCCGCGGCGCCGACCAACACCGGAATCACCGGCACTGGGGCCACGGTGCGGCCGACTTCCTCGCAGAGCGTGATCACGCTGAAATAGCCCAGGTCGGTGCCGCCGTGCGCCTCGTCGATGTCCAGGCCCAGCAGTCCGGCTTCGGCCAGTGCGGCCCACAGGGCGGGGTCGAACCGCTCACCCTGCTGCTCGATCTGCTTGAGTTTGTCGACGTCGGTGAAATCGGTGAGGATTTGCTGGGCGAGCTGCTGCACGCTGGTAACTTCTTCTTTCAGTGAAAAATCCATGGCCTTGATCTCCTAGCGTGTGCGGGGCATCCAGAGCCCCGCCATGGCAATAATGTCGCGTTGAACTTCGTTGGCGCCGCCACCGAAGGTGAGGATGGAGCCCACGCGCCAGCGGAACTCGATGCGTCCCTTGAGTATGGCCCCGGGGGAATCGGCGCCGATGGTGCCGGCCTCGCCCAGCACCTCGAGCAGCGTGCGGTACAGCTCGACAAAAAATTCACTGCTGTACACCTTCGCCAGCGAGGCGTCAGCCATATCCAGCGGCCCCTGGTCCATCGCCCAGGCCTGCTTCCAGCAGATCAGCTTGACCACTTCCAGCCCGCTTTTGACCTTCGCCAGGTTGTGCTGCACCCACGGTTGCTCAATGACCTTGCCGCCGGCCGGTGAGTCGGTGGCTGCCGCCCACTCGCAGGTCTCCTGGTACAGGGAGTCGACCTGGCCGTGGGTGAACAGGGACAGGCGTTCGATATTGAGCTGCCCGGTGATCAGCTTCCAGCCACCGTTGACCTCGCCGACACGGTACTTGTCGGGCAGGCGGATATTTTCGTAGTAAGTCGCGTTGGTGCGCACACCCAGCGTATGCACCGGCGTGACCGAGAAACCCTCGATGTCGGTCGGCACCAGGAACATGGTCAGACCTTTGTGTTTCTTCGAAGCGTCCGGATCGGTACGCGCCGCGAGCCAGACGTAGTCCGCGTAGTTCGCGAGGCTGGTCCACATTTTCTGGCCGTTGATAATCCAGTCGTCGCCATCGCGTTCGGCGCGTGTGGTCAGGCTCGCCAGGTCGGTGCCGGCGTTGGGCTCGGAGTAACCGATGGCGATGACCACCTCGCCCTTGCGTACGCCGCCAACCACTTCCTCGCGCACTTCTTCGTTGGCATTGGCGGCGATAACCGGCGTTACGGCCTCGGTGGTGAGGAAGGGGTAGGCAAAGCCGGAGCGCACGACTTCATCGGTGAAAATGTACTGCTCCAGGTGCGACATTTCCTTGCCGCCCAGTTCCTTCGACCAGCTCAGCCCGATCCAGCCGTCGGCGCCCATGCGCGCATACTGCTTGCGGAACTCGGGGCCGCCGCCTTCCTTGAGTTCGTCATCCTTCATTTCCTGGAGCAGCTCGGGCGTCATCACGGTGCGCATGTACTCGCGCACCTCCTGCTGTAACGCCTTGAGCTCGGGGGTCAGTTCAATATTCATGGGGTTTCCTCTACTTCCCGGCCGCGAGCGGCCGCGTGACTAAAGCGGTTGGTTCAGGCAGCACGTACGGCCTCCAGCAGAGCGCGCTGTGTGTTTCTGTCGCCGGTTTCCACCGAGCATTGCCAGGTATCCACGAGGGAACCGTAGCGGGTCTTGAGTGTTTTCGGTACGTCGTCCAGCGTTTCGCAGACCACTGCGAAGGTATTGAGAATCTCGTCGTCGATCAATTCGCCCAGTGCGTCCCAGCGGCCCTCGCGGGTAAGTTGGTTGGCCTCGGTCTGCAGGTCGCCCCAGCCGTGCAGTTCCAGCACCGGCCGATAGGTAGGCGTGGAAGCGTAAAAGCCCAGCTGTGCCCGGATGGCGTCGCGCGCCTGTATGAATGCGGCCTCGTCGACGCCGGCAACGACCATGACAGGGCAATTGATCTCGAAATCGGAGCGTGAGCGACCAGAGGCCGCTAGCCCGCGCTCGACGGCGGGCAGGGTCACCTCCGCGAGGTAGCGCGCGGTGGTGAAACCGTGGGCGATCATGCCGTTGGCAACTTCAGCGGCAACCTCCGTCATGCGCGGGCCGACGGCGGCGAGGTTGACCGACGGCGCTCCGAATTCCTTTTTGCCGGGGGTGAACATCGGGGTCATCAGCGTATGGTTGTAAAACTCGCCCTCGAAGGCCAGCGGTTCGCCGTGTTCCCAGCACGCCCAGATGGCCCGCATCGCCAGGACGAACTCGCGCATGCGCGCTGCCGGTTTCGACCAGGGCATGCTGAAGCGGCGGGTGATATGTGGCTTTATCTGCGAGCCAAGGCCGAGGCAGAAGCGGCCCCTGGCGTACTGGTTGATATCCCAGGCCGTGTTGGCCAGGGTCATCGGGTTGCGGGCGAAGGCGACACTGATCGAGGTGCTCAAACCGATATCGCGGCTGTGTTCGGCCGCCAGAACCAAACCCAGGAACGGATCGTTATTGATCTCGGCGGTAAACGCCGTGTCATAGCCGCGCGCCTCCAGCTCGCCAATGGCCAGAGGCACCATGTCCAGGTCTGCGCTCAGCATGCCGCTGATCTTCACCGGTTGTCACTCCTGCCTGGGATGGGCGGCCCGGGATGAGGGCGGGCCGCGAAAACTCGAGACAGCCAGAAAACTGGCAGAGGGGTTACTGTACGCGTCGGGGGGCGTCCAAAGAATGTCCATGCTTGCCCCCACAAGTGGTAAAAACGATCACCCTCACAGGTTGAGCAAAGCTGGCAAGCCCCCTATAATGCGCGTCCCCTGTAGGACTATAGCTCAGTTGGTTAGAGCGCTACCTTGACATGGTAGAGGTCCCCAGTTCGAATCTGGGTAGTCCTACCACTTCCCTACGCCTTGCGAATATCTGCGCACCTTGACGATTTCCCTTAAGACCTGTGTTCTGGATCAGGCAGAACATCTGGTGCAATCTGAACACCCCGTCCAGGTTGGAGTTGAGACAAGCTGATGGATCGCCGCACCCTCCTGAAACTGTCGGCCGCCATGGCGTTAACCGGTTGCGCAGGCGTCTCCCGTGAAGCCGGCGCGCTGCGTGTTGTCGTTGTCGGCGCAGGCATTGTCGGTGCATCGGTTGCCTATCACCTGGCGAAGCTCGGTGTGCAGGTGACTGTCATCGACCGGCAGGGCCCGGCGACCCATGCCAGCCGGGGCACCTTCGCCTGGATCAATGCCACCTGGGCCAAGCAGCCGAGGCACTACCATGCGCTGAGCCAGGAGGGTGTCGCGAGTTGGGCGAGTCTGCGCGAGACTCTGGAGTTTCCGCTTCGATGGGGCGGGTCGCTGGAGTGGTTCAGCGAGACTGCGCGTCAACAGCGACTGGTGGCGCAAATTGCCGAGCAGGTCGAGTGGGGCGAACCGGCGCGCATGGTGGATGCATCCGAGTTTGCGCAACTTGAGCCCAGGGTCGTTTTCGAGGGCGGGTTGGGTGCGGCGTATTCACCGCGAGACGGCGCTATAGATCCGGTGGTCACAACCCGGCGACTGCTCGACGCGGCCGGCAGTCTTGGCGCGAAGGTCATTTATCCCTGTGCGCTTCTGGATATATCCACCGCCAGGGGCCGGCTGGTATCGGTGCGCACCAGCGAGGGTTCCCTGAAGGCGGACCGCGTTGTGCTGGCAACAGGCGCCGCCACCGGCCTGCTTGAGCGAATCGCGGGCTATGACATTCCCCAGCGGTCTACGCCCGGCATCATTGCCGTGACCAGGCCGCTACCACGCCTGCTCAACCGCATTATCGTTGCGCCCGGTATTCACATGCACCAGCGTGATGACGGGCGGGTTGTCCTTGGCGAACAGGACGGCCCACCCGGAAACGAGGCGCATGACATGCGCCTCGAAGGCCGGCCCAATGACTTTCCCTCCGCGGCCATCGCGCAGGCGCACGGTGAACGTATGCTGGCGGTGGCCAGAACATTTTGTCCCGGGCTCACCGGTGCGCAGATCGAGGCGGCCTACATCGGGTGGCGCCCGCTGCCTGTCGACGGACATCCGGTGATTGGTGCGCATCCTGCCAGCCCGGATATCTATGTTGCCGTCATGCACAGTGGTGTTTCTCTCGGGCCCATCGTGGGGCAGTTGGCGGCGCATGAGATCGCCAACGGTCTTGTGGTAGAGCGGTTGGAGGGCTACCGCCCCGACCGCGCGTTCGAGACCGTAAAACGGTACTGAAGCCTCCCAAGCCTCTATCGAGCCGCCCCTGGCGGCTGAAGATGTGACCGATAACGCTAACGAAACCGGCGGATTCTGCGGTTGGAAGTCGCGTTTTCGCCCAGTACCCTCCCGCCGGATTTCTATAACTATCAACCCGTGGAGAACTGTCATGAAGCAGAAGCTGCTCGCATGCGCCGTCCTGGTGGCGCTGACACCGGCTATCGGTAGCACACAGACACTCGAAGAAGTCGTCGTTACGGCGCAGAAAAAAGAAGAAACCCTGACCGAGGCGCCGGTCGCCGTGTCGCTGATCGGCGGTGACGAAATCCAGGACCTTTCGTTCTTCCAGGCAGATGAACTTAACCGGCTGGTGACCGGCCTGGAAATTCGTTTCCAGGGTGACAGCACCGTCGGTGTGGGCCTGCGCGGGCTGGGCACCTTCCAGCAGCAGAGTGCCCCCTCCCGTGTTGGCGTGTACATGGACGATTACTTCATGGCCTCGCAGGCGGCGTTCGCGCTGTCGAGTATTTTCGACATGGCCAGTGTCCAGATACTGCGTGGCCCGCAGGGCACCCTGTACGGGCAGCCATCGCCGACGGGGGCGCTGGTGCTCAATTCGCGCGATCCGGACTTCGATGGTGTCAACGGCTATGTGCAGGGCAGCTATCTCGCCGACCCCGCCGGTTACAATCTGCAGGGTGCTGTGAACGTGCCGCTGGCGGATAACCTCGCCGTTCGTATTGCAGGCCTTACGGATGATCGTGAGACCGGCCTGGAAAACGTCAACCCGATCAATTCGCTCGATGAAGAACGCAACCGTGATGGCTTGCGCGCCAAGTTGCTGTGGGAGCCGACGGACAACTTTTCAGCGAAACTCGGGCTCGGCTACATGAAAACCGAGGACTCGGATATCTACCGCTCGGTGGAAACC
>CAYGOX010000001.1:0-30675 GCA_964351485.1 uncultured Halioglobus sp. | reverse complement strand
CCGGGCACGATGCCACCGCTGCATTCCTGATCGACGCTGACGACCGTGCGGCAATTGCTGATGCCAACAGCCAGGTTATTGAGCGGGAAGAGCTGTTCACGACCTTGCACCTGAACTGGACGATCGGTGACATCGATATACAGTGGTTCACAGGCAATCTCGATTCGGAGCAGGATATCGCGCAGGATTCAGATCGTGTGGATACGCCTTCGGTGTTGCTGTTCCAGCAAACGGACTACGGTGATGACTGGGGCGCGATCCAGCACGAGCTGCGCATCTCCGGTACGGCCTTCGACATGTGGGACTGGACGATCGGCGCCTATTACCAGGAAGCGGAGTCCAATACGGCGGTTGATACCTTTGCGGATCGCCCTGCCGACGGGGGAGTCTTCAATATCATCATCGATATCCCGCTGGAGTCCGAGACCAAGGCGATCTTCACTCACAACACGTTTTCGCTGAATGAGGATACCGAACTGGTTGTGGGTATTCGTTACAACGAGTTTGATCAGTCGGATAGCACCGTGTTGACTGGCGACTTCGCGATCGGTTCCACGATTCTGCCCGGTGGTGAGATTACCGATCCGGTTCTCCCGCCTTTTGAAGACGTGTTCCCCTGCATCGACGGTTCGCCTGCGCCGTGTAATTCGGGTGCCGGCGACTTTGGCTGGGAAGAGTGGACGGGTACTGTGAAGCTGTCACACTTCGTCAATGATTCACTGAACGTTTACGGTACCTACGACATCGGCTTTCGCCCCGGTGCACCCAACTTCGATACCTCTGGTGTGTTTCAGCCGGATCTCAACTTTTATGAGGGTGAATCGGTAGAAAGTTTCGAACTCGGCGCCAAGGGCGATCTGTTCGAGGGTCGTGCCCGCTACACCGCCGCCGTGTTCTACAGCGTGTATGAAGACTACCAGACACAGGCTGTCGGTCTGACGGCATTCAACACTGTCACCAACGCGGTGGAGATCCCCACTAACGCGCCCTTCGTCAATGTCGACGAGGCTGTACAGATGGGTTTTGAAGCGGACTTTCGCATGCTGGTCACCGATGCGTGGATGGTCTACGCGGGCGTAACCTATGCCAATGTCGAATTTACCGATGGCGTGGTGCCCTGTACCGATCCGACGCAGGCACCGGTCGGCCCCGGCAACCGCTTCAATACCTGTGATGCGGATGGCGCAGTAGCCAGTGCGCAACCGCAATGGACTGGCGTGCTGCAAAGCGAGTACACCTGGCCGCAGTTGGCGTATGACAGTGACTTCTACGTGAGTGGTCTGTGGAGCTACAAGGGCGATACAGAGGCGCCTGGTGATACGCAGGGTCGTCTGGATACCGACAGCTTCTCGGTGCTGGATCTCTATGCAGGTTTGAGGAACGACCGCTGGAGTGCGCAACTGTTTGTCAAGAATGCGCTGGATGAGGAGGGCGTGCTTTCCAGGAGGCCACTGGCGGGTGGCTACAACGAGGTGAATCTCACTCCGCCGCAAACGGTGGGTATCACCGTGAGTGCCAACTTCTAGGAAGTGATCGCGAAAGAAATCCGGGCAACGCCCGGATTTTTTTTCACTGTCGTTGACCAAACATAGAGAGGCCATGGATAACGTGAAAACCTATGTACTGACTGGTGGTGCCAGCGGGATCGGTGCTGGAATCAAGTCCGCGCTGGTCGAGGCTGGACATAAGGTGCTGGTAATCGATTTGCACAATGCCGACATTGAAGCAGACTTGTCCTGCGCCGATGGAAGGGCTGCGGCAGTGAACGCGGTGCGGGAACTCGCCAATGGGGGGCTGGACGGTTTTGTAGCCTGCGCCGGCGTGCCCTCACACGCGAAAGACCTTGGGCTTATCCTTGGGGTCAATTACCTTGGTGCGACTGAACTTACCGGTGGTCTTCGCCCCTTGCTTGCCAGGAAAGGCGGAGCAGTACTGCTGATTTCGTCAAATTCGGCGCCCATGGATACCAACGATGCATTCGTTGATGCGTTGCTGGCAGACGACATTAGCGCCGCAACGGGTATGTTGTCTGACATGGAAGGTCAGGCGGTTTATTCAGGCACAAAGCAAGCCCTGGCACGGTGGATGCGCCATAACACGGCGGCGTACGCGGCTGACGGGATCAGGATGAATGCGCTTGCGCCGGGCTATACCGAAACACCGATGACTGCGGCCGTCGCGCAGAGCGAGCAATACGCAGACGCCATCAGGCAGTTCCTCGCGTCCATACCCATGAAGCGGGCCGGCGAGCCGGCGGACATGGCGAACGCCGCCAGATTCCTGCTCAGTGATGAAGCATCATTTATTTGTGGCTCGGTGCTGTTTGTCGATGGCGGTCACGACGCGATGTTTAGACCGGATGCATTCTAGACCGGGTGCTTGCCGGTTCAGTCTGAACCCCGGAGGCTGTCGCGGTACGCCTTCGGGGTCATTCCCATCCAGCCGCGAAAGGAGCGGACGAAAGAGCTGGGTTCGGTGAATCCGAGCAGTTCCGAAAGCTGGTTGATGGATGTGTCTTCACTACGCAGGTGCTCTATCGCTATTTCACAGCGCACTTCATCCTTGATCTGCTGGTAACTGGTGTTCTCGCCGCGAAGCCGCCGCCGCAGACTCGATTCCGACATGTGCAACGCTTCTGCAACCCGCTCAAATGCAGGAGGACCGCTGCTGAAATCGAGCCGGATGAGTGATCGGATGGCGGCGGTCGTGCTGCTCGGCTTGCTGCCGATTGAGATCAGCTGTGCCACGGCATTGTGCAAAAACTCGCGTAGTGAATCCGGGGTCTGCACGATGCGCCGTTCGAGGAAATTCTTTTTGGCCAGAAACCTGTTGTGGTCGGCGTCAAAGTGCACCGGGCATTGAAAGACGTTGGCAAGACCCTCCTTGTAGGCTTCGCTCACAAACGGAGCCGCGATATGGACTTCTACCAGGTCGATGGAGCGGCCGATCAACCAGCCGCAAAAGGAGTACCACACCAGGAGTCCGGATGCATGTGCTACCGTCTCACTGTACTCCGATCGATCCCAGTCTTCGGGAGTGAATATGTTGCTGCGTTCGGTCAGCCGAACGCTGAACAGAAGTTCGAAATACTGCGAGTTGTCGGCCAGCGCGACCTTGTAACCCAGCAGTGGATAGAGCAGGTCGTAGTAGCGCTGTGCAATGCCGAGGGCCTCTCCCAGGGTGCGCTGTCCAATCATGCAGTGGCACATCAACTCGAAGGCTTCGCTGCCGATACCGGCACCCCAGGGCATAGGTGCTTCAAGATTCTGCATTTGCCTCGCGGCTTCCCGGTACATGCGTGAGTACTCGATGCCCGCCAGGCGCAGGTCGGGATTCAAACGCCGATAATCCGCGACGTTCTTATCCACCGCCGCGGCCACGCTATCGGCGTCCAGACCAATGCGGCCAACATAATCCAGAAGGCGAACGAACTTGCGGGCCGGTACCAGTATTTTCTCAGGCATGGTTTCTGTGTACCTTTGTTTGAGGCAGTGTACCTTACAAATTCATATCATTTCTGAGTCAGTTGCCGATACCTTTTTGGCTTTCTGGCTGTTGCCGGTTTTTTCTGGAGGCTTTGTTAATGCGCACGCTGGACCTGGTTATCTTCGACTGCGATGGTGTACTGGTCGACAGTGAACGCATCGCCAACGAGGTGTTCGCGAGTGTGCTCAACGAGGCCTGCGGTTTTTCCCTCACGCTCCAGGACATGTTCACAACCTTTGTTGGTCACTCATCCGCACAGTGTATGGCAATTGTGGAAGACATGATGGGTGCACCACCGCCGGCAGGTCTCGCGGAGCGCTACCGGCGCGAGATCAATGCCGCGCTGGCAGCGCGGGTCGAGTCGGTCGATGGTGTAGAGCAAGTGCTCGATGACCTGTCTGTACCTGCTTGTGTCGCCTCCAGTGGTACTCATGACAAGATGCGCACCACCTTGGGTCGCACAGGACTGCTGCCGCGTTTCGAGGGGCGGCTGTTCAGCACATCCGACGTCGCGCGGCCCAAACCTCATCCCGATGTTTTTCTGCATGCGGCGACCCGGATGGCCTGTGCTGATCCCGGCAGCTGTCTGGTGATCGAGGATTCCCCAATGGGCGTGCGCGGTGGCGTCGCTGCGGGCATGACTGTCTTTGGCTACGCCGAACTGACAGATCCTGGACATTTGCGCGCAGCAGGGGCGGCGCAGACTTTCACTTCGATGGCCGAACTGCCGGAGTTGATCGCACAATACTTCAATGTGTAATAGTTCACAAAAAGCGCCGCTCACTACCGAGATGCGATCAAGATTGCATTTATCCGGATTAATTTTGTCTCCGCCCTAAAGCTTTCCCAGCCTCCACCGATATCCATCTACGTAGAAAGACGTATTTTTACGCCGGCGCCCAACCCGCGGGTGCGAGGGTGCAAGAAGAATCGTCAGCGCTACACCAATAACAAATCGGGATATTACGACTATGAATACAAGCGCAGCGGCATCAGCAGGCGGACCCATGTCCCCAGAGACCCTGAAGGATCTCGTGCTGGGTTCAGAGGATTTGCCTACCCTGCCAACAGTTGCATCGCAGGTGGTGGTTCTCACTGCCAAGGAAGACACGACTCTGTCTGACGTGGCCGAACTGGTCATGCAGGACGTGGCTCTCAGCTCCAAAATTTTGAAAGTGGCGAACTCTGCTTTTTACGCCTTTCCACAGCAAATCGGCTCTATTCAACAGGCCGTTTCGATGCTCGGGACCAACGCCGTGCAGAGTCTGGTGCTTTCTTTTTCTCTGCTCCAGTTGAAAAAGGGAAATAGCCCGAGCAAATTTGATTTCGACGCGTTCTGGGAGCGTTCGCTTGCGGCATCTATCGGTGCACAGTTGATCCTCACGAAGGTGCCCGGGGCTGATACCGAAGAGATTTTTGTTTCCGCTCTGCTCCAGAACCTTGGTCAGCTGGTGCTCGCTTGTACACAGGCGCAGCAGTACGACGAGGTGATCGACAAATTAGCTGAGAACGACGGTGTGGACGAGCTGGCGACCGAGGCCGCCATTATCGGTGCCGATCACTGCTTTATCGGATACGAGGTCGCGAAACACTGGAACTTTCCGTTGTCCATCTCCCTGCCCATCCTGCATCACCATGATCCTGTGGGTTATGCGGGTGGGGACGAAAAGATCAATCAGACAGTTCGGGCGATTTACCTCGCCGATATCCTGATCAAAATTTTCCATTCCGACAGCCCGGAGGAGTATCACAAACGCTTTCGGGCAGAGGCCAAGCAAATGCTCGGGATGAGTTCGTCCGTCATCGACGAGATTCTCGAGGAAGCTCACACCGCGCTGGAGGAAGGCGCGATAAACTTCGGTATGAATATTGGCGAGGCTCGCCCTGTCCAGGAGATCCTGCAGGAAGCAAATATTCGACTGAGTCTGCTCAACCTCGACTACGATCAGGTCAACAAAGAGTTGGTCAAGGCAAAGGTTGCGCTGGAGAAACTCACCCGGGAACTGCAGGAAAAGAACAAACTCCTCAAAGAACTGGCGGACCTGGACGGACTCACCGGTCTGTACAACAACCGTTTCTTCCAGAGCGCGCTGGATCGGGAAATCAACCGGACCATTCGCCAAAAGTACCCGTTGTCGCTCCTGCTGATCGACATCGATCACTTCAAGCGATTCAATGACGATCACGGTCATCTGGTCGGTGACTTTGTCCTTGCCGAGTTCGCCAAGACACTGTCGGAGAACCTCCGTGAATACGACATCCTGGCCCGCTACGGCGGTGAAGAGTTTGTGGTCATCCTGCCGGAAACCTCGTCGCAGGATGCGGTTGTTGTCGCCGAAAAACTGCGTAAGGCTGTCGAGAGTCGAGCGTTTCGTGAAGACGGCAACGTGTACAAGGTCACGTCGAGCTTCGGTGTCACCACCCGCGATGGCTCTGTCGAGGAAGGACCGTCAAAAATGCAGCTGATCAAAATGGCTGACGAGGCGCTGTACGATGCCAAGAAGAAAGGCCGCAACCAGGTAGCGGTTTACGCCGGGCCCAAGAAAGGCTGGTTCAAGCGCTAGATCGTCAATTCAACCGCGTTGAAATACAGGCCAGCGCTCCGGGATAGCCGGGGCGCTGGTTTTTTTTTTGACTGCAGGGTTTGCTCGCGGTAACCGAAGCGCGGGAGCTGGTGTCAGGCCTTGCCCAGGGTGCGTGAATCTTCCGGGGTTGTTGTCAGTCCGCGCAGTGAATACGTCGGTGAGGCGGCATCGTTCTGCCGCAGGATGTTCAACGCATTACGTGTGTGCTGCTGCTTCTGGACGATGATGCGTCCGTTTTCGCGGTTGTAGTGCTGGCACTGGCCAGAGAGATCTCCCAGGCTTTCGAGCGCCTGGTTGAGCGGCGCGGCATCGGTGCTCGCGGCGATGAAGGCCTGCAAGCCCGTATTGGAGGAATCGTAGCCTGCGTATGCCAGGATGCGGCCGCGGTGCATTGCCAGCTCGGCCTGTTCGGCCATGCCGGCATTTTTGTCGAGCGTGACGCGCTCAAGCTGTTCGATATCGTCCGTGGTCAGGGCGGCGTGTTCCCGCTCCAGGATGGCGAGCAGACGCCGCAGGCAGTCGACTTCGCGAGCCAGAATGGAGGCAAGTTCGTCAATGGCGAGCATGCGCTGTGGTACTAGCTGAAGTCTTTTTCGATTTGCAGCAGTTTGTCCACGATCTTCTCGGGGTCGACCTGGTAGCTGCCGTCGGCGATCGAAGCCTTGATCTCGGCAACACGCGCACTGTCCACCTCGGGAATGCTGGCCAGCATCTCTTCCAGCCTGGCCATCTGGTCGACAGAATTCGTCAGGGTGACGGTGTCGCCGCTGACCGGGTTCTGGTTTCCAGAGGGTCCAGACACGCTGCCAGAGCTACTGGTAGCCCGGGTAGACGTGGTTTGCGAGCCATGGCTCACATCTGTTCTGGGAGGTCTGACATTCATGTTGTTGTCTGTTTCTTTCATAAGTAATGCCTTGTGCAGCCTTGTTATCGTCCCGTTTTCAAAAACCTTTAGAAAAAATTTTAACTGTGAGCGTGGTCACATTATTGCACGCTGACGGTACCGTCGGCATGTGCTATGCCCTGAACCCGTTTCCCCGAGCTGAGATTGCTGACCGTCACGATTTCCCCTTCCGCCGCGTTGCCCAGTGCTTTGCCGGCGATGCGCACCTCCAGGCCCTTGGCGCCACTGACCAGGGTGACCTGCTGTCCGCGCTTGATGACATCGGGCTTGCGCAGGTTGCTCAGTCTCAGTGTGGCCCCCGCGTCGAGTGCCCGTGTCAGCTGCATGCCGACCAGCTGTTCGACCTCGAAAACCGTACCGCCGCTGGTCTGGCCGATGGGCTGGCGCACCAGGTCGAGGTCATCCACGGTGATGATGTCGTTGCGCGCCAGGGGCTTGTTCAAGACCGGGATCGATTCCAGCGCGGTCACGTGGCAACGCACGTAAATTGTCCAGGGGGAGTCGCCCTGACAGCTGACGGCCACACTGAGCGCGCCCAGCACGGCGCTCGCCGGTGGGATACGGGTGTCCAGCGGCGCTTCGCAGCGGACCAGCCTCAGCCGTGGGTCAAGGCGCCGGACGTCGACAGTCACGTCTTCGTAGCCGTGCTGATGCGCACGCTCCAGCGTTGCGGTTCGCACGGCACTCTCGATGGCGTCTGTGGGCTGGAAGTCGTCGTCGGCCAGCGTGCCGGCATTCGCCAGCAGCGCGACAGCAACAACCACGCAGCGCCAAAAATTTGTCATGTCCGGTCCCAAAACACGTCCTGACAGCTAAACAAGCATCATTCATGCCAGCTATCGGCCGGCTCCGGCAGGGCGGCAAGCCTTGCCGCCGGGGCCTGCCATTGCCGTTCCATCGGCCCGTTTTTCACGCGCAAAAAACCCTAACACGCTGATATAAAAAGATTATTTTGTTCTGGCACGCAACGTGAATAGACATTGCCACCTACGGCAGGAGCTATCACATGGATACCATCGACAAGTACTTCGGCATTTCTCCGGCGGTTCTCTCGCTGCGCTCGCAGCGGTTCGAACTGATCTCGGCGAACCTGGCCAATGCGGACACGCCCGGGTACAAGGCCATGGATATCGATTTCGGTCAGGCGCTGGCCCAGGTTCAGCGTGAGCGCGAGGGCTGGGGCAGCGAGACGACTCGCAGCCGGCATTTCTCCAGCGATGCCCCGGGTCTGGAGCCCATGTACCGGGTGCCGTCCCAGCCGACGATGGACGGTAACACCGTGGAGACCGACCACGAGCACGCCGCCTTCATGGACAACGCCATCCGTTACCAGGCCAGCGTCAACTTCCTCGACAGCCGGGTGAAGTCGATCATTGCGGCCCTGCGCGGAGAATAGTCATGAGCCTGTTCAACGTCTTTGAAATATCGGGCTCGGCGATGTCCGCGCAGAGTATCCGTCTCAACACCATCGCCAGCAACATGGCCAACGCGGACGTGGTAGGCGACAACCCCGATGCCGTGTACCGCGCGCGTCACCCCGTCTTCGAAACTGTGTTCAACCAGGCGGTCGGCAACCGGCATGCCGTGGGTGTTCGGGTCGACGAGGTTGTCGAAAGCACGGTTGAACCGAGCCGTGAATACTCGCCGGGGCACCCGATGGCCGATGACGAGGGCTACGTCTATCGCTCGAGTGTCAACACGGTGGAAGAAATGGCGAACATGATTTCGGCCTCGCGCTCCTACGAGAGCAGCGTCCGGGCCATGGAAACGACCAAGCAGCTGATTCTGCGCACGTTGCAGATCGGCCAGTAATTCCACAGGACAGGTAGAAAACATATGGAAGCGATCCCGAGTATCTCAGAGCTGTTTCCGCAGCCGGCCGCCAATAGCAGTATTGGCCGCGCACCGGAGGATCTGGGGCAGGAGGACTTTCTGGAGCTGATGGTGGCACAGCTTGAAAACCAGGATCCGACCAAACCCATGGATAATTTCGAATTCCTCTCCCAGATCGCTCAGTTCGGCACCGTGGAAGGCATATCGAACATCGAGCAGGGTTTCGCTGAACTGACCCGCGTCCTGTATGCCAACCAGTCTCTGCAGGCGGCATCGCTGGTCGGCAGCAAGGTGGTCACCCAGTCCAATCTCGGACAGCTCCCCGCGGAGGGGACGCTGGACGCCACGATTAACCTGCCCGCGTCGGCCCAGCAGGTGCAGGTGTTTGTACAGGATGCCACCGGCCGACTGGTGTACTCGCGGAGCCTGGGGTCGGCGCCTGCCGGCGGCCTGGATTTTCAATGGGACGGCACTACCGATGACGGCGGGATCGCTGTGCCCGGTGAATACCGGGTGAGTGCCGAGGCGGTTACCGGCGGGCAGGTACAGGCCATGACGGTGCATACGCATTCACTGGTCGACTCGGTCACGATCGACCAGAACGGCGCCGGGGTGTTGCTGAACCTTGCCGGCGGCAACCAGGTGACCGTGGGCGAGGTGAGGCGCTTCCTCTAGGGGTCAGCGCTTTAGAACAGAATTTTTTAATACCAAGAAGAGAAAAGGGGAAACACTATGGCTTTTGATACTGCGGTTTCTGGCATCAACGCGGCGACGGCCGACCTGGGTGTCATTGGCAATAATATTGCCAACAGCTCCACGGTCGGATTCAAGACTTCGCGCGCGGAGTTTGCCGACGTTTATGCAACCAGCCTGCTCGGCGCAGGCAGCAACGCCATCGGCCAGGGCGTGGCGTTGTCGTCGGTTACCCAGGAGTTCACGCAGGGCAATATCAGTTTCACCAACAACGCCCTCGACCTGGCCATCAACGGCAACGGTTTCTTTCTCCTGAGTGACGACGGTGCCGACCTTTACACCCGGGCCGGTAACTTCCAGGTTGACCGCGAGGGCTTCCTGGTCAGCAACCAGAACCACCGGTTGCAGGCGTATTCGCTCAATGACGCGGGGGAGTCCAACGGTCAGCCCGGCGATCTGCGCCTGGATACCTCGCTGGTGGCAGCCAACCCGACAGCGCTGGTAGAAATGACCGCAAACCTCGATTCCCGGGCATTGGTGCCGTCTGTCCCATTTGCCGGGCCCTTTGATGCATTTGCAACTCCACCGACAGCGCCGGACCCACTGTCCTATAACTCTACTACAGCGGTAACGGTATTTGATAGACAAGGCAACTCCCACGTGATGAACCTGTTCTTCGTCAAGACCGCGACCGCGAATGAATGGGAAGTGCACTCGCTGATTGACGGTGTCACTACCTCGGGACCAGATACACTGACCTTCCACTATATGAGGATGGGTCAGTTTCTGGCGCTGATGTCCAGGACTTCCGGGTCTCGCTGTCAGAATTTACCCAGTTCGGCTCTGAGTTCGCCGTGAGCGCGGCCGTACAGGACGGATTCACCACGGGCCAGCTGTTAGGGCTCGAAATTGACGACACCGGTGTGGTGTTCGCGCGGTATACCAATGGGCAGGCTAGAGCGCTGGGCCAGGTGGTAATAGCCGGGTTTGCCAACCCCAACGGCCTGCAGCCTCTGGGCGACACTAACTGGGCGGAGACGTTTTCCTCAGGAGCTGCCGTGCTTGGGGAGCCGGGAAATGCCGGGCTCGGCGTAGTTCAGTCGGGTGCCCTGGAAAGTTCCAACGTGGATATCACGCAGCAGCTGGTGAACATGATCATCGCGCAGCGAAACTTCCAGGCCAACGCACAGGTGATCCAGACCGAGGACACCGTGACGCAGACCATCATCAACCTGCGCTAGCGCTAGGGCTGCCTGACGTATGGATCACATGGTCTACATAGCCGCCTCGGGCGCGCACGAGTCGATGCTCGCGCAGTCGGTTAACACGCACAACCTGGCCAACGCTTCCACGCCGGGTTTTCGTGCGGACCTGGTCCGTGCGCAAAGCGCGTACCTCAATGGCGAGCAGATCGACAGCCGGGTACACGCGACCCAGCAGGGTGTAGGCGTGAAACTGGACAAGGGCACGATCAACGCCACTGGTCGCGAGCTGGATGTTGCGATCAACGGCGATGGCTGGATGGTCGTGGTCGGTGAAGATGGTGTGGAGTCACTCAGTCGTCGTGGCGATCTTCGCGTCAACGGCCTGGGCCAGCTCACCGATGGGCGCGGTCTGCAGATCATGGGCAATGGCGGGCCTATCGCACTGCGGCCTTTTTCCACCGTTGAAATTGGTACGGACGGAACCGTGTCGATTGTGCCGCTGGGCGAGGACGCCAATGCACTGGCGGTCGTCGACCGCATCCGGCTGGTCAATCCCGATGATGACGAGTTGTACAAGGGCGCCAACGGACAGGTGCAGATGATCGACGGTGTTATCCCGCTGGCCGATGCCAGCGTGCGGGTGATTCCCGGTGCACTGGAAACCAGCAATGTCGATTCGGTGGGATCACTGGTGCACATGATCGAACTGGCGCGCCAGTTTGAGGCACATACCAAGATGATGAACGTGGCAGAGCAACTGGATCAGCGCTCCGCCGAACTGATGAAATTGAGTTAAGGATTGCGGCCATGAACCAGGCGTTATGGATTGCGAAAACAGGGTTGGACGCCCAGCAGACAAAAATGTCCACAATCGCCAACAACCTGGCGAACGTCGGTACGACGGGTTTCAAGAGTGGTCGCGCGATTTTTGCCGACCTGCTTTACCAGAACGTGCGGCAGGTCGGTGCACAGTCGTCCCAGGATACCCAGCTTCCCTCCGGTCTGATGGTCGGTACCGGTGTGCGCACCGTTGCCACGGAGAAACTCTTTACCCAGGGCAATATCCAGCAAACGGCCAATTCACTGGACATGGCAATTTCGGGTCGCGGCTTTTTCCAGATCCTGTTGCCCGACGGTTCCACGGCCTACACCCGCGACGGGACCTTCCAGATGAGCGACCAGGGCCAGGTGGTCACATCCTCGGGTTACCAGTTGCAGCCTACGCTGACCATCCCGGAAAACGCGGAATCGGTCACCATCGGTGGTGACGGTACGGTGTCGGTACGGCTGCCGGGCAGCACCGGCATCAGCCAGATCGGCAACGTACAGCTTGCGGATTTTGTAAACCCGGCAGGTCTGCAGCCGATCGGCGACAACCTGTTCGTTGAATCCAGCGCCAGCGGTTCCCCGCAGGCAGGCAACCCGGGGCTCAACGGCCTGGGTGTTGTCATGCAGGGGGCGGTGGAAAGCTCAAACGTGAACGTGGTGGAAGAACTGGTCAACATGATTGAAACCCAGCGCGCCTACGAAATGAACTCGCGCGCGATTTCAACGACCGACCAGATGCTCCAGTACGTCTCCAATAACCTCTAGGTGAGGCGCATGCGATTACTGACCTTTATTAGCCTCGTGACTGCCGGCCTTGTGCTGGTCGGCTGCGGCAACAGCCCGCATCGCACGCACCCGGACTATGCGCCGTCCGAGTCGATGGCGATCTACACGGAGCCCGCTCCGGTCGACCCCACGGGATCGATCTACCACGCAGCGCGTCCGCAGATGGTGCTGTTTGAAGATCTGCGCGCGCGGCAGGTGGGCGATATTCTTACCGTGTTGCTCAGCGAAGCGACCGATGCAGAGAAAAGCAGTGATACCTCGCTGGACAAGTCCAACGACCTTACTATCGCCAACCCGTTGCTGGGCGGCAAGCTGCGGACGTTTGACGGCGACAATTCGCTCGGATTCGAACTTGACTCGTCCTCCGCGTTCGGTGGGCAGAGTGCAAGCACGCAGAGCAACAGCCTGCAGGGCAGTATCACGGTCACAGTGGCCAAGGTGCTCCCCGGCGGCAATCTGTATATCCAGGGTGAGAAGTGGATCCAGATCAACCAGGGTAACGAATACATCCGGCTGCGCGGCATTATCCGTCCGGTAGACATCTCGCCCAACAACACAATTCTCTCCACCCTCGTGGCCGATGCGCGGATCTCCTATGGCGGAACCGGGGCCCCGGCAGATGTTAATCGCGTCGGCTGGCTGTCGCGCTTCTTCCTCAGCCCGGTTTGGCCTTTCTAGGAATGCCTGTGATGAATGCCTTTAGAAAAATGTTGCAACAGGTCGCGGTACTCGTGGCCTGTATGCTGGTTCCTTCGATCGGTGCGGCCGAGCGCATCAAGGATCTGGGCAACTTCGAAGGTGTCAGGCCCAACCAGTTGATCGGCTATGGCATTGTCGTGGGCCTTGACGGCTCCGGTGACCAGACCACACAAACGCCCTTCACCGTGCAGAGTGTGAAGAACATGCTGACGCAACTGGGCGTCAAGGTGCCCGTTGACATCAATCCACAGCTGAAAAACGTGGCAGCGGTGATTGTGCACGCCGAACTGCCGCCCTTTGCAACGCCGGGCCAGACCATCGATGTCACGGTGTCTTCTATGGGCAATGCGAAGAGTTTGCGCGGCGGTGCGCTGCTGATGACTCCGCTGAAGGGTGCCGACGGGCAGCTGTACGCTATCGCGCAGGGCAATCTGGTGGTCAGTGGTTTTGGTGCGGAAGGTGCGGACGGTTCCAGCGTCGCGGTCAACGTGGCCAACTCCGGTCGTATTCCCAATGGCGCAACCGTCGAGCGCTCGGTACCCACGGCCTTTGGTTCGAAAGAGTCCCTGTTGTTGCACCTGAATCGACCGGACTTCACCACCGCGATGCGCGTGGCCACGTCGATCAACGAGGCCCTGGGCGGGCAGGTTGCACAGCCGGTAGATGCCGGTCGTATCGAAATTGCCTCGCCGCTCGATGCGTCAGCGAAAGTCGCCTTTCTCTCGGAAGTTGAGAATCTCGTGGTGGATCCCGGCACTGCCGCCGCGCGCGTGATCGTGAACTCCCGTAGCGGCACGGTGGTGATCGGCAGTGAGGTTCGCGTGATGCCCGCCGCCGTCGCGCACGGCAGCCTGACGGTGAGCATCTCGGAAAACTTCCAGGTCAGCCAGCCGGCACCGTTCTCGCGCGGTAATGGCGAGACCGTGGTAACACCGGAATCCACGGTGACGATTGAGCAGGAGGGGTCGCGCCTGTTTTACGTCGAGCCGGGCGTGACCCTGCAGGAACTGTTGGGCGCCGTGAACCGCGTGGGTGCGGCTCCGGGTGACCTGGTGGCGATCCTCGAAGCGCTGGAGCAGGCCGGTGCCCTGCGCGCGCAGCTGATTATCATCTAGGTGATTGCACAGTGAGCGTTGCGGCAGCCACGGCATACTACGACTTCGGGCAACTGGCGTCGCTCAAGGGGCAGGCTGCTGCTGCGCCGGACGAGGCGCTGTCCAACGTCGCCAGCCAGTTCGAGTCGCTGTTTCTGCAGATGATGCTCAAGTCGATGCGCGACGCGACGCCCAAGTCCGAACTGTTCGGCAGCAGCCAGATGGATCTTTACCAGAGCATGCTGGACCAGCAGGTTTCGCTGCAGCTGTCGGCCCAGGGGGGGCTGGGCCTGGCAGATATCCTGGTTCAGCAGCTGGACAGCTCAGCCTCTGCAACCGGAGCCGAAGAAGCCGGAGCCGGTGTCACGTCGCTGGCTGCCTACAGCGCCCGGGTACGGGCGCAGCTGCCGGCATCGGAAGGGGTAGCGCCACTGGCTGTGCAGGCACCGGCTGCGACAACGACGGCGCCGGCCGAACGCTCTGCCTGGAATCCGCGATCGATTGCCGAGTTTGCCAGCGATGTCTGGGATGACGCGGTCAATGCGGCAAGAGAGCTGGGTCTGGACCCGCTTGTCCTGGTCGCGCAGTCCGCGCTCGAAACCGGGTGGGGCAAGCGCGTGATCAACGCGATCGATGGTGGCAGCAGTTTCAACTTGTTTGGCATCAAGACCGGGCGTGACTGGACCGGTGAGCAGGCCACCGTGGAAACCCTGGAATATCGCGACGGCATCGCGGAAAAAGAGCGTGCCAGTTTCAGGGTGTACGACTCCATTGCCGGCAGCTTTGCTGACTATGTGTCTTTCCTGAAAAACAATCCGCGCTACCAGGAAGCCCTGGACAAGGTCGACGACAGCCGCGCGTTTGTGGAGGGTTTGCAGGAGGCCGGATATGCCACTGACCCGAATTATGCGAAGAAAATCATAAACATAATGAATAGCCCGGCGCTGAAGTCTGCGCTGGCAGCGCTAAAGAATTAGCGTAGCGGGCCGATAAGGGCATTGTAGATAGCGCGGGGTGAACCCGTGAAGTAGAGGTAACTTGGCAGATTTATTCAACGTGGGCACGACCGCGCTGACCGCTCTCCAGCAGGCGATCACGACGACTGGTCACAACATCTCCAACGTGAATACGGAGGGGTACAGTCGTCAGCGCGCCAATTTTGCGACCTTGCCCACACAATTTCTCGGTGGCAGCTATGTCGGTAGCGGTACGACCATTGCCGGTATTGAACGCGCCTATGATGATTTCCTGACAGGCGAATTGCATACCCGTACCTCCAGTTTTGCGCATTTCGACACGCTGCAGTCACTCAGTGGTCGGTTGGACAACCTCTTGGCCGATCCCTCTGTTGGGCTGAGCAGCACACTGAACAGTTTCTTTGGTGCGGTGCAGGACGTCGCCAATAATCCCGGTTCCATTGCTGAGCGCCAGGTGCTGATGGGTCAGGCGCAGACACTTGCGGACCGTTTCAACTACATTGGTGAGCGCTTTCAGGCCCTCGATAACGAGGTCAATGCTCGTATTTCCACGACCGTTGGCGAAATTAACGGGCTGACTCGCGGCATTGCCGACATCAATTCACAAATCGTCAGCGCCACTGCGCGCGGCGATGGGGCGCAACCGAACGACCTGCTCGATTCCCGTGACGAACTGGTTCGCCAGCTCTCGGAAAAAGTGGGTGTGAATACCGTGATCCAGTCGGATGGTTCGCTCAATGTCCTGATGGGGGATGGCCAGCCGCTGGTGGTGGGTGGCGTCTCGATGGCACTCGATGCCACGCCTTCGCGCGAGGATCTGACGCGTCTGGTCGTGACGCGCGAGTCTGCAGCGGGGTCACAGGACGACCTTTCGCGGTTTGTCAGTGGCGGCGAACTCGGCGCACTGCTGTCGTTCCGGTCATCGGGGCTTGACGCCGCGCGCAACCAGCTCGGTGTTATCGCCGTCGGCGTCACCGACAGCTTTAACAGCCAGAACGGCCTGGGACTGGACCTTAACGGGCAGATCGGCGGAAACCTGTTTACCCCGATAGATCCCGTGGCGACGCCGTCTTCCGTCAATGCCGGAACCGGCGCCATCGCGGTGGCTTTTGGTGACGTCTCTGGCCTGACCGGGGACAACTACCGGGTGAGCTACGACGGCGCACAGTACAGCGTTATGAACCTCAGTACACAGGCCGTGGTGACCGGGTCCGGCCCGTTCAATATCGACGGCCTGACCATCTCCCTCAGCGGTGCACCTGCCGCGGGGGATACGTTCCTGGTCGAGCCAACCAAGCAAAGCGCCGCTTTTTTCTCCCTTGCCACGAACGATCCAAACGCCTTTGCGGCTGCTTCACCGGTGCGCGCACCACTGCAGCTGGGCAATGGCGGTAACGCCGAGGTAAGCGGTCTGGGTGTCAGCAGCACGGCCGGCCTCCCGCTGGGTGGCCCGGTCACGCTCTCCTTCAACCCGGATGCGTTGGGACCCGGTGTGCCGGGATACGATGTGACCGGGATCGCAGGAGGTCCGCTGGCCTATGATCCGGCCACCGAAAGCGGCGGCAAGACCTTTACCCTGGGTGATTTGTCCTTCTCTGTGTCGGGTGTGCCCGTAGATGGAGACGCCCTGGTCATCGAAAACAATACCAATGGTTCCGGTGACAACCGTAACGCGCTGGCGATGGCCGATTTGCAGACGGGCGCTACCCTGTACGGCGGACTCTCGACCTACCAGGAAGCCTACGGCGCCATGGTCGCCGACATGGCGCTGGTATCCCAGCGGGCGCAGACCGGTGCGAGCAGCGAAAGTGTGCTCCTGGATCAGGCAACCGCTGCCCGTGACAGCCTGAGTGGGGTGAACCTGGATGAAGAAGCCGCCGACCTGATTCGCTATCAACAGGCCTACCAGGCGGCGGCGCAGATCATATCGGTTGCCGATGAGCTGTTTCAGGCCTTGCTCAACGCGACCGCGCGCTAGGGGTTTTCCATGCGAATCTCAACCGTTCAGATATTTCAGCAGGGGATCGACGCGATCCTCAGGCAGCAGGGCAACCTGGCCCGCACCGAGGAGCAGCTCGCCACGGGCAGGCGTATTCTGACGCCGGCTGATGATCCGGTGGCGGCACTGCAGGTGCTGGATATCACCGAAGACCTGGAGCGAGTCGAACAGTATCAACGCAACGCCAACCTCGCAGAGGGGCAGCTCGCGCTGGAGGAATCGACGCTGGGCAATGTGGGAACGTTGATTCAGCGGGTGCGCGAACTGGTTGTGCAGGCCAACAATGCCAGCCAGGGGCCTGATACGCGCGCCAGTATTGCGACGGAAATCGAGGGACGTATCACGGAACTGCGCTCGCTGGCCAATACGCGGGATGCGAACGGGGAGTATATCTTTGCCGGTTTTCAGGCGAAGACCGAGCCTTTTTCAACGCAGGCAGGGGTGACCGTGTTCAACGGCGATTCGGGGCAACGTCACCTCCAGCTGGGTGAGAGTACCCAGATCGCGGTACGCGATTCGGGTGCCAAAATCTTTATGCAGATACCGGCCGGCAACGGGTCCTATTCGATAGCGACCGGTACCGGCAACACAGGCACGGCGGTAGCGGGCGAGGGTACGGTAACCGGAACGTTCGTCCGGGATGACTATACCGTCAGCTTTATCCAGGCGACTCCCGCAGACCCGGTAACCTATGAAGTAACAGATTCAAGTGCCGCCGTGATCGCGAGCGGTGCATATTCCGCTGGCGATGTGATCACGTTTGCCGGCGCCAGTATCCGGTTTGATGGCAACCCGGCAAACGGGGATACGTTCAGCGTTAACGCCTCGACCAGCCAGGATATCTTCAGCACGTTCCAGAGCATTGTGGACGAACTGAACAGCGCCACGGGGGCGCCGGCGGACATTGCCAGGCTTAACACCTCGCTGGGACAGGCGCTGGAAAATCTCGATCAGGCGCAGGATACCGTGCTGAATGCACGCGCCGATGTCGGCGTCAGGCAGCAACGCGTGGCCAGCCAGATGGAAATCAATGACAGCTTCAACCTGCAACTGCAGACGACATTATCCGATGTTCAGGACCTCGACTACGCAGAAGCGATCAGCCGATTCAACCTGGAATTGACTGCCCTGCAGGCAGCGCAGCAGGCGTATGTGCGCATGCAGGGGCTCTCGCTCTTTAATTATCTGTAAAATTTGTTAAGCAGTTCCGATTACAAATCACATTGCCGGTGCGGCGAACTCAACCTGGCATACCTGATATGCCAAATGTGATATTTCTGTAATACCGCACCGTCCAACCGCAGTTTGCGGATTAATACCAAGTTATCCCTAAAGTTTTCCCCTCCCAGGTCGACAAATCCTGTGCAGGCGGTGCACACCACCGTCACTAAACTGACTTTAATCAGGAAAGAAACCGTCCAGGCCGATTAACGCTGGCAAACGGTGATAAAGAGGGGACTACCCATGGCACAAACCATCAACACAAACATTGCATCACTCAATGCCCAGCGAAACCTCAACAGTTCGCAGGGTGCTCTTGCGACGTCTCTGCAGCGTCTGTCCTCGGGTCTTCGTATCAACAGTGCGAAAGACGACGCGGCCGGCCTGGCGATTTCAGAGCGTTTTACTTCACAGATTCGCGGCCTGAACCAGGCGGCGCGAAATGCAAACGACGGTATCTCACTGGCGCAGACTGCTGAAGGCGCGCTGGCCGAGGTTACCAACAACCTGCAGCGGATTCGTGAACTGGCGATCCAGTCGTCCAACGCCACGAACTCACAGAGTGACCGCGACGCACTGCAAACGGAAGTTTCACAGCTGCTGAACGAGATCGACCGGGTTGCCAACCAGACCCAGTTCAACGGCGTAAAGCTCCTTGATGGCAGCTTCACTGGCGCCGTGTTCCAGGTGGGTGCGAATGCCGGTGAGACTATCACCCTGGCTTCGACAACTGACGCGAACACAGCGGCGCTGGGTAACGTGACTCAGGCGAGCGTGTCTGACAACGTATCAGGCCTGACCGGCTTTGCCACTGCGGTTGCCGCTGGTGGACTGACAGTGAACGGCGTGGACGTTGGCGCAATTGCCTCTGCTTCGAGCGCGCTGGAGCGTGCCGGACAGCTCGTTAACGCGATCAACAACGTCTCTGCCGCCAGTGGTGTCGGTGCGACCTACAACGCGAGCACGAATGAGATCATTCTTCAGAGTGCATCCAACATCGTGATTGCGGGCTCCGCCCCGGCTGCGACCACTACAGGTTTCGTTGCCGGTACAACCACTGCTTCGGCGTCAACAGGTATCGATACCCTGAATGTCAGCTCCTTCACGAGCTCACAGCTGGCTATCGACCTGGTCGACAGCTCACTGACTTCGATCAACTCTGCCCGTGCCGACCTCGGTGCGATCCAGAACCGCTTCGAGTCAGTGGTAACCAGCCTGCAGACAGCGTCAGAAAACCTGTCAGCTTCTCGCTCGCGAATCCAGGACACTGATTTCGCCGCGGAAACTGCCAACCTGACCCGTGCGCAGATCCTGCAGCAGGCAGGTACAGCCATGTTGTCACAGGCAAATGCCGCACCGCAGAACGTGCTGGCACTTCTCCAGTAAGGTAAGCAGCCTGATAGCTAACCTTAGCGTACTGGCAAGGGGCGGGTTTCCGCCCCTATGCCTCAGCAGTAACAGCAGCACCCAGGGGTACGCAAAAGCTTGACGGAGGTGGATCAATGAATTTTTCAGGTATCAAGAGCACGGTCACTCCGATCGACTCAGGCGGCGTCTCATCGATACAGTCACAGGCGCAGCAGGCCTCGAAAGTCAGCGTACTGGCTGACCGGCAATCGACGGCAAGAGGCGGCAATGAGCAGCCGCAACCGGCCAATGTTGTCGATCTCCAGGAGCAACTGATCAAGGCTGCCGAAACGATTTCTGAGCTTGTACAGAGTCTGAATCTTGACTCCGACCTGCAGTTCCAGATCGATGACAGTACCGGGACCAACATTATTACCGTACTTGACGGTAAAACCGGCGATATTATCCGCAGTTTTCCGTCTGAAGAGAGTCTCGCAATCGCGCGTTACATTGCCGAATTTGCCGACGCTCCGACGGTCGGCCTGCTGATGGACCAGATCGAGTAGAAAATAAACCGGTGTTTGAAAGATGGCACCGAGTTTGCATTAAGCATCCCCAGACAGCCTGAATTGTCGGCCGGCGGAACCGGGCGCGTCAGGATAAGTGCGGCCAGGAGGAACACTCAATGATCACCGTATCGGGCATCGGCTCCGGCCTGGATATCGAGAGCCTGGTCACCCAGTTGGTGGCGGCCGAGCGACAGCCGACGGAAACCCGGCTACTGCGGCAGGAAGCAACACTTACTGCCGAGCTCTCTGCATTCGGTGTATTCAAGGGCGCCCTGTCTTCGTTCCAGGTCAGTATGACCGCGCTGAATTCAGTCAGCACGTATGGACAGCGGGTTGCTACCTCAAGTGACGAAGAGGTCGTCACGGTGTCGGCATCCGAGGCCGCCGCCACCGGCAACTACAACCTGGCTGTCTCACAGCTTTCGACCAATCATTCGCTGGCCAGTGCCGGTTACAGTTCAATTAGCGATATCGTAGGTGAGGGCGAGCTGACCATCCGGTTCGGGACCACCGATTACACCTCGCCCGATCCCGGTCCGGAGAGCTATAACAGTTTCACACAGAACCTGGAGAAGCCCCCGGCCACGATTGTGATCGACAGCAGCAACAACACGCTCGAAGGCGTGCGCGACGCGATCAATAATGCCGATATCGGCGTCAACGCCACCATCGTCAATGACGGCAGCGCGTATCGGCTGCTGATCAATTCAGAGGATACGGGGGCGCAAAACAGTCTCGAGATATCGGTGTCGGATACCGGTGACGGCAACGATACCGATGCGGCAGGCCTGTCTGCCCTGGCGTTCAATGCCAGCGCAACGAACCTGGATCAAACCGTAGCTGCGCAGGACGCCCAGTTCACGCTTAACGGCCTGAGTATCAGCAGTGCCAGTAACACGGTCAGCGGTGTCCTCGACGGGGTGGATTTCGAACTCAAGGAGCTGACCGGCGCCACACCGGTGGAAATCAGCGTGAGCGAAGACCGCGAAGGTATACGGTCGGCCGTCGAGGCGTTCGTGGATGGTTACAACCAGTTTATTTCAGCCGCCAACAGTGTGACATCGTTCGACGCCAATTCGCGCGTGGCGGCGCCTTTGCAGGGCGATTTCTCGGTGCGTTCTATCGTGAGCCAGATACGCCAGGTCATCACTAATGAGGTCGAGGGCTATTCCGGCGCGGTGAGCACGCTCGGCGCCGCAGGGGTTACCACGAATGCCGACGGCACCCTGGTTATCGATACTGCAGCTCTCGATACGGCTATTGAAGAAAACTTCGAAGACATCCGCGGGCTGTTCACATCCGCAGGCTTTGCCAGCGATCCGGGCATTGGCTACCTGGGATCCACCGATGCGACCCAGGTTGGGAGCTACGCCGTTGAGATTACGCAGCTGAGCACCCAGGGCGTGTACACCGGGGCGGCGAGCATTTTTCCTGCCGTAATCGACGGTAACAACGACAACCTCACCATCGCTGTGGACGGGGTGACCAGCGCGAGCCTTTCCATCACCCAGGGCGCCTACGCCACCGGTGAGCTGTTTGCCGCCGAGCTGCAGGCCAGGATTAACGAGGACGCCAACCTGGTCGCGGCCGGCGCGAGTGTCACCGTAGCCTACAACGGTGGTGCGCTGGAGATTACCTCGGACGAATCCGGTTCTTCTTCCACCGTGGATATCATTGCGGTAGACACCAATACGACCGTTCAGCTCGGGCTCTCCGTAGGCGCGGGTGTGGGTGGACAGGATGTCGCGGGCACGATTGATGGTGTGCCGGCGCTGAGTTCGGGGTCGGTCCTCACGGCGCCTACGGGCACCGGTGCTGAGGGCCTTCGCATCGAGGTTAACGGCGGCGCGGTTGGCCCGCGCGGCACCGTGGAATTCTCGCGTGGTTTCGCAGATCAGCTCAATACGCTGCTCACCAATTTTCTGCAGGACGACGGCATTATCGACGCGCGTACCGATGGGATCGAGGATCGTGTTGACGGTATCGAAGATGCCCGGGACCGCCTGGATCGGCGGATGGAAACGCTGGAAATTTCACTCAGAGCGCGGTTTACCGTACTGGATACGCTGCTGTCGCAGCTCCAGACAACCAGCGATTTTCTCACGCAGCAACTGGCATCCCTGCCGGGTGCAAATTCCAATAACAGCAACAGAAACTGACCCTGACTAACCTGGCCGAGGTGAATCATGAATGAAGTCGCGTTAAAACAATATCAGTCCGTGGGAGTACAGACCGGCGTCCAGTCCGCAACGCCTCATCAATTGATTGCCATGTTGCTTGCTGGCGCCATCGATCGCATCAATTCTGCGCGCGGTGCCATTGAGCGGGGGGAGATCGCGCGCAAGGGTGAGTTGCTCAGCCGCGCGATCGAGATTGTCGACAACCTGCGTGCGTCGCTGGATCACGAGAGGGGTGGCGAAATATCGGCCAACCTCCAGGCCCTGTACGACTACATCGAACAACGTCTCGTTGAAGCAAACCTCGAATCGGACATCGACAAGCTGTCCGAAGCAGCGGGCCTGTTGACCCAGATACAAACCGCATGGGATGAGATTCCCATTGACCAGAGGGTTGCATGAACATGAAAGTGACATTGAATAATGAGTCTGTGATTGCCCAGGCGAAACATTGCGAGAAGCTCGCTTATATTCTGGGCCTGACCACCGAGATGCTGGCGCTGGCGGACCGCGGCGAGTGGGAAAAGGTCGCGAGTATGGAGCAGGATCGACGAGAGGATCTGCTTGAGTGCTTTTCGCAATCGCGCCCTGAGGGTGATACCGAACTCGTCGCGCAGGCCATGGCGACACTGTTGCACCTCAACGAGGAACTGAGGGGGAAACTGCGTGCCGGCAGAAGCGAAATCATGGCACAGGGCGAGGCGCTCTCCCACGGCCGCGCAGCGCACCAGAGCTACCAGGCAGTAGAAGCCACGATTTAAACATACTGCCTTAAAATGCGGCGGCGCGGGGTACTGCCTGGCCTGCCGCTGAGTGGTCACGGCGACTGGCGGGTTGTATTGAAGCCACTGTTGCTGCCACACTCCCGGACAGAATAAACAGCGAGCCGGGTCGCCATGTCCGAAATCCCCACAACTCCCCAGGACCCGCTTTCGGGATCTGACGCCGACGATCTCGCGGGGGTGCTCTCTTTTACCGACAATGTATCGGTAGGCTGGACCTCTGTTCCCGAGGCACCCTCGGATGAGCAGCTGGCAAAAGTCAACGAATCCAACGAAGCTTTCCTGCGCGCCGTCGCAGTGCTTTCCACTGCCGGGCTTGAGATGCCGGAGGAAGAGTCCTCAGCGTCCAGCGAAATTGCGCGGCTGGATCTGAAGGTCAATATGCTATTGGACCTTGTCAGCCAGCTTATTTATGCACAGCTGGATATCCCCGAGCGGACGCAGGTCACCGTCGGCGCCCAGTCCCTGTCCTGGCGCGGAAGCAGTCTTCCCGATCCGGGCGCTATTGTCTTTATGCAGGTCTACATCGAGCACGGCACACCCAAACCGCTTTGTTTTTACGGCGAGGTGATCAGCACAGCCGCGGACCATGCTGCCGGGCAGGCGACGGTAAACTACCAGGGGCTGTCACAGGCCGCGCGCGGTTGGCTGGAAAAGCTTATCTTCCGCCACCACCGGCGGGAAATCGCTTTTCGGCGGGCCCATAGCCAGCAGGAATAGAGCGGCGCCTACCGTTGTAGCGGGCGTTGGGACGTCCAACAATGCTTGACTGTCCTTGTCTGCAAACATACGCTGATCTACATAGTTGTAAATTGCGCAGACAGCAGACAATAGGTTACGAATAAAGTGCATTGTCACGTGATTTTGGCATTACAATGCCCACCCGTTTCCCAGGTGACCGTGAACTATTTGTATCGAGTTGTCGAGTGAGTTCTCCATATGCGATCAGAGCCCACAGTTTATGCCGTCGATGATGACCAGCTAACCCGCACGCTTATCGAGGAAATATTCAAGTCGGCGGACATGCTGGTTGAAACCTACGCCTCGGGCGAGGAATTTCTGGCGTCTTACAGTCCCAACAATACCGGTTGTCTCCTGCTGGATATGGTCATGCCGGGCATGGATGGCCTGGAATTGCAGAGCCAGCTGGCCTCGCGTGGCAATCGTACGCCTGTCATATTTTTGTCGGGCGCCGACCAGATCAGCTCAGCCGTGAGCGCTTTGAAGGCGGGAGCGGTCGATTTTATCGAGAAGCCTGTCGAGCCATCGGAAGTGTTAAGCAGCGTGAACAAGGCGATCGCGCTGGACAAGCAGCTGCGCTACCGGCGCCTGCAGGAGGCGGAGATCGAGCACCGCCTGAAGCAGCTCACGCGCCGTGAGACAGAAGTTCTGAAGTGGATCGTCCGCGGCAAGTCCAACAAACTTGTCGCCAGGATTCTCGATATCAGCACCCGTACGGTGGAGGTTCACCGTCGCAATGTGCTCGCCAAAATGCAGGCCGAATCGGTCGCTGAGCTCGTACAAATGGCCATGCACACTGATATTTTGAACGACCCTCCCAAAACTACGTAAATCTACGTATCAATAACTGCGTATTCCAACGAATTTTTCGCTCCCGGTAATTGTATAAATTGTGACTATGCGATGAGCGAGAGTTGTCGTGGGTAACGGGGCACGTAATCCACACCTAAAAAAGACAACCTGCCGCCAGGGGAATCCGATAGAAACGGTGATAAAAACCGGCGCCGGATAGTCGCAGAACAAAACAGGGGATGCGTCAATTCATGCTAAATCTGTTGCTTGTCCGCTCAAGCACCATAAACAGATTAGATGTAGCCGCCATACTACAGCCGGCTCGGCCGCCCCTGCATTGCGTCTGGTTATTTCGGGATCATGCCGCGAGCATTACCCGGGTCACTGGCGCTGTGCACTATCTGATTAACCATCAATACAGGGTACGCACCCGCCACTTTCCAGAGCCGGGTCGCAATGGCGTGTATTGGCTGGTCAATCGAGTCAGGACGACGGGGGCAAGACTGACATGCAGGGGCAGCATAAGACGGTACTGATTTGCGAGGCGCGCGAAGAAATCGCGCGGCGTATCGCATCACAGTTGGAATTTCTCGGCTACCGGCCGCAGGTCGCGGTCGACGCAGCAGGGTTCATGGCTGCCAATGAGGGTAGCCATTGCGTCGGAACGGTGCTTGTGGGGTCTGATCCGCACTTCGACCGTCTGGCGAACGTGTTGCGAACCCTGTCGGAGAAGGGTAGTCAGGCGGCCTGCTATCTTCTGCAGGACCCGGCCTCGGACGAGGCGGTGCCCGCCGAGCTGACTTCGCGCATCCGTGGCGTTCTGTCCCTGGATCTCGATTACCAACAACTGCAAGACGCGCTTGACGAGTGTGCCGGGGACACCCTGCAACCCCCGGGTGACGAAGCCGTGGCGCAGGCGTACCTGCGGCGCCAGCTGGTGGGTGGCAGCGACGACATGCAGTCGGTTCACCGCCTGATTATGCAGGTGGCCCGAACGGAGGCCTCGGTCCTTGTCACCGGTGAATCCGGCACTGGAAAGGAAGTGGTGGCTCGCGCTGTTCACAGCCTGTCATCGCGGCGCGACGCGCCGTTCGTGCCGGTCAATTGCGGTGCGATCCCTGCCGAACTACTGGAATCTGAGCTGTTTGGTCACGAGAAGGGCGCTTTTACCGGCGCTGTCAGCACAAGACAGGGTCGTTTTGAAATCGCACAGGGCGGTACGCTGTTCCTCGATGAGATCGGTGACATGCCGCTGGATATGCAGGTCAAGCTGCTGCGCGTCCTGCAGGAGCGCACCTTCGAACGCGTCGGCAGCCACAAGACGCGGCGTTGCGATGTACGCATCATCGCGGCGACCCACCGCAATCTTGAGCAGCTGGTGGCGGAGGGCAAGTTCCGAATGGATCTCTTCTACCGCCTGAATGTGTTCCCGATCGAGATCATGCCGCTGCGTAAGCATCCCGCAGACATTCCTGCTCTCGTCGCCTGCTTTGCCAGGAAGTTGCAGCGCGAACAGGGTATATCGCTACAGCTTACTGACAATGCGCAGGCCTGCCTCGGCCGCTACTACTGGCCTGGCAATGTGCGCGAGCTGTACAACCTGCTCGAGCGCATGGCGATCCTCTTCCCCGGGCAACCCGTGCAGTGGTCGGACCTGCCCGAGAAATACCGTCCCAATCATGAACTGTTCACCGAACAGGAGAGCGTGGTGTGTGACTCACCTGTCAAGGATATGACAGCTGGATCGATTGATACGTTAGCCAACCTGCCCAGCGACGGGATCGATTTGCGACCGCACCTCGCCGGCATCGAACGTTCATTGATGACCCAGGCTCTGGCGCAGTCAGAGTGGGTGGTAGCGCGTGCCGCGAAACTGCTGAACCTGCAGCGCACGACGCTGGTTGAGAAAATGCGCAAGTTTGAAATACAGCGCCCGGAAGAACTGCCGGAATATTGACTCTTTTGATTCAGTGCTTTTTGTAAGTCACTGAACAAGAAGAAAAAAATATTTGGTACGTTTTTTGCTCTCGATCTGTTCAGTGTCCGCAGGGGCGCGCGAGGATAGATTAGAGGCGTTGTATGAACTCGACAGACCCGCTTTCGGTTAGCGAACTGGAACAAGCTTTCGCGGTATTCAATCGAGTCTCGCACGAGCTGGATACCACTTACCGGGAACTCGAATCCAGGGTCGAAGCATTGACCGCCGAGTTGGCCTCGGCGCGCTCCGCGCGCCTGGTTGAACTGGCAGAGAAGGAGCGGCTCGCACATCGGCTCAGCTCACTGGTCGCCGCCTTACCCGGTGGCGTGCTTATCGTTGACGCCCACGGCACGGTCCGCGATGCCAATCCCCAGGCCTGTTCGCTGTTTGGCGAACCACTGGTCGGGGCGGCCTGGCGCGCTGTCCTTGAGCGCGTTTCAGCGCAGGGGCAGCCGGAGTCACAGGAGCAGGAACTGCTGCAACTACACGGCAGGCGCTACTCGCTCAGTGCGACACGCCTGGATGACACGGGAGACAGGGTCATCCTGATCACCGATGTGTCCCAGGTGCACCAGTTACAGGAACAGCTAGGACGCAAGAAGCGGTTGGTGGCACTCGGTGAAATGGCGGCGCGCCTGGCTCATCAGGTGCGAACGCCGCTCAGCTCCACCACGCTATACATGGCACAGCTGGGACGCGATGACCTGGCGCCACAGCAGCGTCGGGACGTTGTCGCCAAAGTCAACGACCGCCTGCACCACATGGGCAACCTGCTGGAAAGTATGCTCGGCTTCGTGCGTGGCGCAACACCAGTCACCCAGACCGTGGTGTTGCAGGATGTGCTGAAGACTTTCGGGGATGCCGTGGGGCCGCAGTTCAGGGAGTGCGGTGCCGCGCTTCATCTGCCTGTATTGGATCGCACGCTATCTGTAGAAGGTGACCCGGAAGCCCTTGTCGGCGCCCTTGGCAACCTGGCCATGAACGCACTGGAAGCCACCGGAGCGGGTCTGGCGTTGCGTGTGGAAGTGTGTGCCCTGAACGAGAAATGGTTGCAGATTGAAGTCAGTGACAACGGTCCGGGAATCGATGAAGACGCCCTGGACAGAATTTTTGACCCCTTCTTTACAACGCGGGCCGCCGGTACCGGTCTGGGTCTGGCCGTGGTGGCGAACACCGTCTCCAACCACGGTGGTGAAATCAGCGTGACGAACCACCCCGGCGGTGGAGCGCGGTTTTCGATAGAGCTTCCTATCGCCGTGCAGGTAAATACCGAGAGTGAATCGAGGAGATCGGCAAATGGCTAGACAGGCGATGGTCCTGGTTGTTGAGGACGACGTAACGCTGCGTGAAGCGCTGTGCGACACCCTCGAGTATGGCGGTTACAGTGCTGTGTCGGCGTGTAACGGCGTAGAGGCACTGGCGCAGCTCGAGCGTACCGAGGTCGACCTGATTGTCAGCGATGTCCAGATGGATGAGATGGACGGGTTCGATTTGCTGCGCGCTACCAAATCGCGCTGGCCCGATATTCCCTTTGTGCTGATGACGGCTCACGGCAGCGTTGAAAAAGCTGTCGCTGCGATTCGTGACGGTGCGGTGGATTACCTGGTTAAACCCTTTGAGGCCCAGGTGTTGCTGGAAATGGTCAGTCGCCTGGATACGTCCTCTGCACGCAACGACCGGGGCATGATCGCCGAAGACCCGGCCATGCAGTCGATCTGCGAGTTGATCAGGCGGGTAGCGGACAATCCTGCAACCGTGATGATCAGCGGCGAATCCGGTACCGGGAAGGAAGTCGTTGCACATTACATTCACGCGCAGTCCGACAGAAGCGACAAGCCGTTCGTCGCGATCAACTGCGCTGCCATTCCCGAACCCATGCTGGAATCCATCCTGTTCGGCTACGAGAAAGGGGCGTACACCGGTGCTCACCAGGCACGGCCCGGCAAGTTTGAGCTGGCCAACGGGGGCACTCTGCTCCTGGATGAAATCTCTGAAATGGACCTTGGCCTGCAGGCGAAAATACTGCGCGTGCTGCAGGAAAAAGAAGTGGAGCGGCTCGGAGGCAATACCCTGATCGAACTCGACGTGCGCGTGCTTGCCACGACCAACCGTGACTTGCGCACCGAGGTTGCCCAGGGACGTTTTCGTGAGGACCTGTACTACCGCCTCAATGTCTTCCCGCTGACGCTTCCGGCGCTTCGCGATCGGCCCAAGGATATCCTGCCGCTGGCCGGTTCATTGCTGCAGCGACATGCCAATGGGCGCGCGCTGGTCTTTTCTCGCGAGGCGGAACTGAAGTTGCTTGCCCATCCCTGGCCGGGGAATGTGCGCGAACTGGAAAACTGCGTGCAGCGTGCGGTGATCCTGGCGACCGGGAGTGAAATTTCCGCCGAGGATGTGTTCTTCGAAACTGCGTCGGTGACCCCGGTCGCAAGCCCCGTCGCGGCGGGCGTCGAGGAAGCACAATTGCTCGATGGCGGACTCAGGGATACGGAAAAACAAATGATCGTCAATGCCCTGGCCACTGTCGACGGCAGGCGCAAGGATGCGGCCAAGATACTGGGTATCAGCCCGCGCACCTTGCGTTACAAGCTGGCGCGACTGAAGGAACAGGGCGTTGCGATTCCCGCAGCCTGACGAACGTTGGAAATTGAAAAACGCAGAGGACGGTAACGATGAGCGTTGAAATGAACCAGGTGCTTGCCCAGATGCGTGCCATGGCGGCTGCGGCGCAGGACAGCCCGACCACCGATGCCACCGGGCAGGTTGGCAGGAGTGATTTTGCCGAGATCATCAAGGCTTCCCTGGACAAGGTGAACGAGGTGCAGTCGGATGCGCGCTCAATGGCCGATGCCTTTGAGGCAGGTGAAAAGGGTGTGGAACTGCCGGAAGTGATGGTGGCGCTGCAAAAAGCCAATATTTCTTTCCAGGCGATCACCCAGGTGAGGAACAAATTGCTCAATGCTTACCAGGAAGTCATGAACATGCAGGTGTAGAGACACCGGCTTCCATGGATGACAGAACGAGCGAGTGAACGCATCATGACTGGAGCGAGATAAGGCGAATGGCTTCCGCAGCACAGAACATGTTTAACCGGTTCAGCAATATCAGCCGGCAACCGGTGGTAAGACAGTTACAACTATTGTTGGGGCTGGCCGCCAGTATTGCTCTGGGTATGGGGCTTTTCCAATGGGCCAGCACGCCCGACTACGCGCCGTTGTACTCCGAGGAGCTGTCTCCAGCGGCCTCTGCAGAAGTTGTCTCCGCACTGGAATCGCGCAATATCACCTACAAACTCGACAGTGGCAGCGGGTTGATCAGTGTGCCCGGTGAGCGAGTGCGCCAGACGCGGTTGCTGCTTGCCGGCGACGGGCTGCCCTCGGGCCAGACCCAGGGCTATGGCATCCTCCAAAAAGAAAGTGACTTTGGCGAGACGCAGTTTCTGCAGAAGGCGCGGTTCGATCGCGCGACGGAGCAGGAACTGGCCAGCTCTATCGCATCGCTCGACAGCGTCCGCGCCGCGCGCGTACACCTGGCGCTCCCGGCTCAGTCCGCATTTGTGCGCAAGAAAAGCCAGCCGGCGGCCTCGGTACTGGTGAGCCTCTTTCCCGGCCGGGAGCTGAGCGATCGGCAGCTGGCAGGTATTGTGCACCTGGTGGCATTCAGTGTGCCTGGTCTGGAAGCTGACAAGGTCTCGGTTGTCGACAACCTCGGCAAGCTGCTGTCGGGCCAGGACAGCAACGATGATTTCGCGACCACCAAGGAAAACTTCCGCCACACGCAGCAACTGGAGCAGGACTACGTGGGTCGGATCGTCAGTATTCTCGCGCCGTTCCTCGGCGAGGGTGCCGTTACTGCGCAGGTGACGGCTGACGTGGACTACACCGCCATAGAGCGCACCAGCGAGCGCTACGAGCCCGAGACCAGCGTGCGCAGTGAGCAGCTGGTCGAGGAAGTCATTTCCGACAAGGGTGCCCGT